>CAMLLF010000358.1 GCA_946480705.1 uncultured Lysobacteraceae bacterium
GACTGCCGGTCGAGCGACGGCGCACCTGCCGCGACCGACGAACCGAAACCCGCGCGCGAACCGCGGCTGCGCAGCAGCAGCGAGATTCCCGACGAAGCCGCGCCGGCCGTCGCGGCCGATCCGGTTCCGGCAACGCCCCCGGCCGCACCGCGCGCATCGGGCAGCGGTTCGCGCAACGTGCCGCATTACCTGCTGGCTCCCGAGGCACGCGCGTCGACCCCGGGCGAGCCGGCTCCGGCCGCCGCGCCCGCGCGCCCGCGCGAACGGCCGGCCGAAAGCCCGCCGCCGGCCGCGGCCGAACCGGTCACGGCGGCACCTGCGCCGACGGCGCCGGCCCCGACGCCGAAACCGGTCGAAGCCGCGCCGCCGGCAGCCGAGGCGCCGGCACCGGGAGCCACACGCACTTCGGCGCCGGCCGAACCGGTCGCAGCGACGCCCGCCGCGCAGGAACACACGCCGGCAGCCGCGACGCCCGAACCGCCGGTGCCCGAACCCGTCGCCGAACTTCCCGCGCCGCGCGCCGTCAATCCGGCCGCAGACCCGCCCCCGCCGCCGATACCGGCCGGAACGACGCTGCTCGGCGCCGCTGAATTCCGCCGTCTCGGCGACAGCCGCTACGTGATCGAACTCGCGAGCGGCAGCAGCCGCATCGCAGTCGAGCAGGAAGCGGCACACCAGATGACGGGGGAGATCTACCTGCTGCCGCTCACGCGCGACGGGGAACCGTGGTTTCTCGCGGTGCGCGGCGATTTCGACTCGGTCGACGCCGCCCGCGCCGCGCGTAACGAAGCGCTCGCAAGCGGCGCGGCGCGTATCGGCTGGCCGCGTCGTGTCGGTCCGCTCAAGCAGGAACTCGGCCGCTGAGGCAGGGCTGCGGCGCGCAACGCCGCGCTCGACCGCAGCACAGACCACGATGACAGTCCGCTGAATCGACATCCATCGCCCCATCCTCCCCGTGAAGGGGAGGGCCTGAATCGCAAGCGCGGAGTTCTTTCGCAACCATCGCGCGCCGTGGCTTCACTCTCTTTTCTGTTTTGGATCGAACCATGAACAACGATCGCTTCCTGCGCGCGCTGCGCTGCGAACCCGTGGACTGCACGCCGGTATGGCTGATGCGCCAGGCCGGGCGCTATCTGCCGGAATACCGCGCGACGCGCGCCCAGGCCGGCAGCTTCATGGCGCTGTGCACGAATCCCGAACTCGCCTGCGAAGTCACGCTGCAGCCGCTGCGCCGCTTCGCGCTCGATGCCGCGATCCTCTTTTCCGACATCCTGACGATTCCCGATGCGATGGGTCTCGGCCTGCATTTCGCCGAAGGCGAAGGGCCGAAGTTCCGCTCGCCCGTACGCACGGCCGCCGACGTCGAACGCATCGGCGTTCCCGATCCCGAGCAGGAATTGCGCTACGTCATGGATGCGGTGCGCACGATCCGGCGCGAACTCGACGGCCGCCTGCCGCTGATCGGTTTCGCCGGCAGTCCGTGGACGCTGGCCTGCTACATGGTGCAGGGCGAAGGCTCGTCGAACTTCGCGCTGCCCAAGGCCATGCTCTGGAACGAACCGGCCCTGATGCATCGTCTGCTCGACACGGTCGCGCGTTCGGTCGCGAGCTATCTCGCGGCCCAGGCGGCCGCCGGCGCGCAGGCGCTGATGGTGTTCGACACCTGGGGCGGCATGCTCGCGCCGGCGCAGTTCCAGGAATTCTCGCTGCGCTATCTCGCGCAGATCGCCGCGGCGCTGAAGTCGGACGCCGCGACGAAGGACGTTCCGCTGATCCTGTTCTCCAAGGGCGCAAACGGCCATCTGCCGGGTCTCGCCGCCACCGGCTGCGACGCACTCGGCGTCGACTGGACCATCGACCTGTCGAGCGCCCGGGCGCTCGTCGGCAACCACATCGCGCTGCAGGGGAATCTCGATCCTGCGGCGCTGCAGGCCTCGCCCGAGGCGATCCGGCGCGAAGTCGGCCGCGTGCTCGCCAGCCACGGCCCCGGCCCGGGCCACGTGTTCAACCTCGGCCACGGCATCACGCCCGACGTGAAGCCCGAGCACGTCGGTGCGCTCGTCGACGCCGTGCACGCGTTGTCAAAAAAATAAGTTCGCAGGGCGCAATAACCGAAGGGCGTTGCGCCGGTTCCGTCCCAGCCCCACCGCTCCGGTTGTCGGCGCAACACGAGATGCCGACGCGTTGAAAAATGCCGCCGGTGAAGAGGCCGGCACACTGCCTCCATGATTGGCGCGGAATGCAAAAAGATGCCGCGAGGCGCCAGAAAGTCGCCTCCAGGCCGGAAAGATGGCGCGATGCGCTGCGCTTGTTGCGCCCTGCGTTGTGCTCACGGCAACGGCTCCCACAGCACATTGATGATGCGCCACTCGCCGTCGCTGCCGCGCACGACGTGCAGGTAGTCGACCCAGTCGTCCATGCGCAGTTTCACCGTCGCGGCGTTGCCGACGCCGTCGAGGATTTCGACGTCGGCGCGCTTGGCCGCCTTCGCATAGCGCTGCGCATTGGCCGGCGTGTTGCCGGCGAGGAGCCGCGTCTTGTCCATCTGGTCGAGCTGGCGCTTGCCGCTCTTGTCGCGCAGGTAAGCGCGCTTGGCGAGGTCGTCATGCAGCGAGCGCGCCATGCGTTCGCGATCGCCTGCGTACCAGCCCTGCGCATAGTCGAGCGCCGCGGCGTGCACCGCGGCCTGGTCGGATTCGCCGAGTTCGACGTCTCCCGCGAACACCGGCAGTGCACAGAACGCGAGGACGAGTGGAAGGAGTCGCTTCATGAGTCGGAATGTCCTGAACGAAGAAAGGGCGGCAGCGATGCGTGAGGATGCCCGGATCGCGCGCGGCGTTCATCGCCGCGCCGGGCCGACACGATCACACGCCGGGCCGATCGGAACCTCATCGCGCGGGACTCGCATCGCCGAACTGCGCGGCGAGCACGGCGCGCGTCACCGGCTTGCGCAGGAATGCGTCGACGCCCGCGGCGAACGCGTCGCGCTCGGCGTCGGCGTCGCTGCGCGCGGTCAGGGCGACGAGCCTGAGCGGCTCGGCCGCGCCGCTCTCCTGCGCGCGCAGCAGCCGCGCGAGCTGCAGGCCGCTGACGTCGGGCAGATCGAGATCGAGCAGCACCGAGCGCGGTCGCCGCGCCGCGACCTCGGCCAGCGCCGCGAGCGCCTGCGGCACGTGGCGGACGCTGTGCCCGAGCGATTCGAGCAGTTCGCCGACAACGCGCGCGACGTTGGCTTCGTCCTCGACGAGCACGATGTCCTGCGCCGTGGCCGGCGCCGTGTCGCGCGTCGCCTGAATCGGCGCCTCGGCCGCCGGCAAATGCAGCTGCAGTGTGAACACGCTGCCGCGGCCCGGCGCGCTTTCGACGGCGATGCGGCCGCCCATGAGCTGGGCGAGTTCCTGCGAGATCGCGAGTCCGAGCCCGCTGCCGCCGGCACGACGCCCGGTCTCGTCCTGGCTGTAGCGCTGGAACAGGCGCGCCTGCATCGCCGCGTCGATACCCGGACCGGTGTCGCTGACGCGGAAGCACTGGTCGCCCGCGTCGGCACGCGCGAGTTCGAGCGTGACGCCGCCGGCGTCGGTGAACTTGATCGCATTGTTGACGAGGTTCAGCAGGATCTGGCGCAGCCGCTGCGCGTCGCCGCTGACCGGTACCGGCGCCTGCACCGGCAGCCGCACGACGAAGCCGATGCCCTTGCGCGCGGCCAAGGCATGGCCGACGTCGGCGACGTCGCGCAGCACGCCTTGTGGATCGAACGACGCGGCGACGAGCTGCAGCCGGCCGGCTTCGACGCGCGCGAGATCGAGCGCGTCGTTGACCAGCCGCAGCATGTGCTCGCCTGACGTGCGGATGCCGCTGACGTAGCTGTGCTGGCGCGGATTCAGCGGCGTGAGTTCGAGCAGTTCGGCCATGCCGAGCAGGCCCGTCATCGGCGTGCGTATCTCATGGCCCATGTGGGCGAGAAATTCGGATTTCGCGAGGCTGGCCTGCTCGGCCAGTTCGCGGCGCTGCGACGCGAGCGCGAGCGCGTGCTGACGTACGATCCGCCGGCGCCAGAGCAGCGCCGCGATCGCAAACAGAACACCGAGCAGCACGAGATACAGCGCGTAGGCCCAGGGCCGCGCCCACGGCGGCGCCTGCACGCTGAGCTGCAGCGGCGCGGCGAGTTCCACGACGTCGCCGAGACCGGTGTGCGCACGCACGTGCAGCCGATAGTCACCCGGACGCAGCTGCGCGAGTTCGCGCTGTCCCCCGCCGCTGCCGGCGCTCCAGTCGCTGTCGAAGCCCTGCAGCAGAAAGTCGTAGCGGTTGTCGGCGAGATACGACAGCGCGCGCGCCTCGATGCGCAGATCGCGATCGTTCCAGGCCAGCAGCGCCGGCTGCGCCGGATCGAATGCGTGGGCGCCGGTGCCGCGGCGCACCTGCACGCCGGTCAGCAGCAGCGGCGCCGGCGGCAGCCGCGGCTCGGCGGCGGCCGTATCGAACGCGATGAGGCCGTCGGTGGTTGCGGCGAGCGCGACACCGTCCTCGCGCAGCACGAGACTGCGGTCGATGAACTCCGAATCGATGAGGCTCGCGGCCGTGCCGTAGCGTCGCACCGCGCCGCTGCGCGTGTCCACGCGATACAGGCCGCGCGGCGTGCTGATCCAGAGCCGCTGCGCGGCGTCGAGTTCCATCGCGCCCGCGTCGAGCGCAGGCCAGCCGGCGGCCGCGTCGATCACGCGCTCGCGCACGAAGGCTTCGCCGCGCCGCACGTAGTGTTCGATCGCGCCGAAGCGATGCAGCCAGACACTGCCGTCGCGCGCGAACGCGAAGGCGTGCACGCGCGCGTCGGGCAGTCCGTCGACGGCGGCGAAACGCTCGCCGTCCTTCGCGCGCCGGTCGATGCCGCGCACGTGCGCGACCCAGAGCGCGCCATCGGGCGCGAGCCGCATCTGTTCGACGTCGGCATCGCGCAGGCCGCTCGCGTCGGGCAGGAGACGCGTCACCGCCAGCGTGTCCGCGTCGATGCGCGCGAGGCCCGCACCGCGCGCGCTGATCCAGACCGCGGCGCCGTCTTCGAGCATCAGATCGATAGGCCCCGCGGGCAG
>CAMLLF010000359.1 GCA_946480705.1 uncultured Lysobacteraceae bacterium
CCACCTTGATCGCGGTGTTCGTGCCGACCTCGCTGATGAGCGGAACGGTCGGCCGCTACTTCGTGCAGTTCGGCTGGACCGCGGCCGTCGCCGTGTTCTTCTCGCTCGTCGTCGCGCGCATGCTGACGCCGACGATGGCCGCCTATTTGCTGCAGACACCGGCGACGCATCGCGCGGAGCCGCGCTGGATCGCGTTCTACGCGCGCTGCGCGCAGGCCTGTCTGCGGCATCGCGCCGCGACGCTCGATGAGATCGTCGATGTCGACCGAACGGCGCAGCGCGCGACACATCATCGGCACCGTTCCGCATGTCGCGTCGGTCTACACCGCGATCGGCAGCGGCAGCCGCGCGGGGGCGACCGATCCCGACGAAGACGGCATGCAGGCGGCGAGCGTGACGAACGCCGTTCTCACGGCGAACCTGACGCCGCGCAGCGAACGCGGCGGCGTCACGCGCCAGGCGATCGAGCGCCGGCTGCGCAGCGCGCTCGCGCCGCTGCCCGGCGTGCGCATCAGCGTCGGCAGCGATGTCGGCAGCGACGGCTATGAACTCGTGCTCGCTGCGGAAGACGGCGAGCTGCTCGCGCACCATGCAAGCCTCGTCGAGCGCGAGCTGCGCACGATTCCGGGCGTCGGCGCGGTCAGGTCGTCGGCGAGCCTGGTTCGGCCCGAACTCGTCGTGCGCCCCGATTTCGCGCGCGCTGCGGAACTCGGCGTGACTTCGGCGGCGATCGCCGAGACGCTGCGCATCGCGACCTCGGGCGACTACAGCCAGTCGCTCGCGAAACTCAATCTGAGCGAGCGGCAGATTCCGGTCGTCGTGCGGCTCGCGCGCAGCGGCCGCAATGACCCCGACCTGCTGCGGCGCCTGCCGGTGCCCGGCGCGCGCGGGCCGGTGCCGCTCGAAAGCGTCGCCGATCTCGATATCCGCAGCGGCCCGGCGGAAATCACGCGCCGCGACCGCATACGCAACGTCAACCTGACGGTCGAACTCAACGGCCAGCCGCTCGGCACGGTCGAAGCGGCCGCCGCCGCGCTGCCGAGCCTGCGCCACCCGCCGCGCGGCATCGCACACTCTGCCGCCGGCGGCGCCGAGGCGATGGACGAACTCGCGACCGGCTTCGCCGTCGCCATGCTCGCCGGCGTGTTCTGCATCTACGCGGTGCTCGTGCTGCTGCTCAACGATTTCGCGCAGCCGGCGACCGTGCTCGTCGCGCTGCTGCTGTCGATACCGGGCGCGTTCCTCGCGCTGTTCGCGACGGGATCGAGCCTGTCGATGCCGTCGCTGATCGGGCTGATCATGCTCATGGGCGTGACGACGAAGAACGCGATCCTGCTCGTCGACTACATCGTCATCGCGCGCCGCGACCACGGCCTGGACCGGCGGTCGGCGATCGCCGACGCGTGCCGCAAGCGCGCGCGGCCGATCGTCATGACGACGATCGCGATGGGCGCCGGCATGCTGCCGATCGCGCTCGGCTTCGGCGCCGATCCAAGCTTCCGCGCGCCGATGGCGATCGTCGTGATCGGCGGACTCGTGACGTCGACGATCCTGTGCCTGCTCGTGATCCCGGTCGTCTACAGCGGCATCGACGATGCGGTCGCCTTTATCCGGAGGCGTCGATGAACGCTGCAGGGTGGAACGCGGCACCGGGCCCGACGCGTTCGGGCGGCATTGCCGCGATCCGCGAATGCTGGATGCAGATTCGCGACGAAGCGGTCGCGCTGTATCGCGCCGGAACCATCGACGCGGCGACGAACCTGATTCCGATGCGGCGCGGCGAGCCGCAGCTCCGCGGCCTCTCGGCCGCAGGCTGGAAGCAGTTCCATGTCTGGCAGGGTCAGCCCGGACGCTTCGCGCGGCGGCTGTGTCCGGCTACCGTTGCGATCGTGGAACGCGTACCGGCAATCCGCGGCGCGATGTTCTCGATACTGCCTCCCGGCGCGGATCTGCGGCTGCCTTTCGATCCGGCGGCCGGCTCGCTGCGCTATCACCTGGGCCTCGAAACGCCGAACTCGGAGCGCTGTTTCATCACCGTCGACGGCACGCGCCGCACGTGGCGCGACGGCGAAGACTTCATCATCGACGAGACGCGCGCGCACCACGCGGCGAACGCGACCGACGGCCCGCTGCTGATCCTCGTCTGCGATCTCGACCCGCGTGTCGACGCGCGGATCGACGCGCGTTGCGGACCACCTCCGGTGGCAGACCTGCACGCGGCTGCTATCGTTCGCGCAGGCGGCACGCGTCCGCGACGTTCCGCGCTGCTGCGCGTTTTCCGACTTCCGTTCCGAACGGTCACCCGCGAGTCAGCGCCGTGAGCAAAGAACCTCTCTCCATCCTGATCATCGAAGACAACGCGCAGCTAGCGGCCAATCTCTACGACTATCTGGAGGGCTGCGGACACAGCCTCGACGCGGCGCCCGACGGCCTGTCCGGCCTGCATCTCGCATCGTCGCGCGACTACGACGCGATCGTGCTCGACTGGAACCTGCCGCGGCTCGACGGCCTGACCGTGCTGCGCCGGCTGCGCGGCGAAGCGAAGAAGAAGGTGCCGGTCATCATGCTGACCGCGCGCGACCAGCTTGCCGACAAGATCGACGGCTTCGAATCGGGTCTCGACGACTACCTCGTCAAGCCGGTCGCGCTGGCCGAGATCGAAGTCCGGCTGCGCTCGCTGGTGTCGCGGCTCAGGCAATCCGCGGCGCCCGACGACGTGCTCGTCGTCGGCGATCTGCGCTTTCATGTCGGGACGCTGGAGATCCACCGCGGCGGCCGGCGCATCGCACTCAGCCGCACGGGTCGCCGGCTGCTCGAACTGCTGATGCGCGAGAGTCCGCAGGTCGTCACGCGCGCGCGCCTGGAGCGCGCCGCCTGGGGCGACGGCACGCCCGGCACCGACCTGCTGCGCTCGCACATGTACGTGCTGCGCCGCGCGATCGAAACCGACGCGGAAAAGCCGCTGCTGCACACCGTCGCAGGTTCCGGCTACAGGCTCTGCGACCTTGAGTAGGTTCGGCTCCCTGGTCGGTTCGCCGCGCAGCCTGCACTGGTGGATCAGCATGGCGCTGATCGTATTCGGCATCGCAATGGTCGCCGCGCTCAGCGTGCAGGCCTTCAGCAGCCAGCGGCTCGTCGAACACAAGGTCTGGCGCGATCTGCTGGAATCGCTGAGCGCGGATTTCTCGACGCGCGTACGCAACGGCGATCGCGCGTCGCTGCCGGGCACGGGCGTCATCCGCGCGTGGTACGTCGAACCGGCAAACGGCGCGTGGCCGGCCGCGGGCCATCTCGCCGCGCTGCCGCCGGGCTACTACTCGTCGGAAGGATTCACCGACGTGTTCCTGACCGTCGAAGGCTTCTCCGACGCGTTCTCGCCGGGCGAGAGTTTTCATGCGCTGATCGCCGACGTGCCGCCGGGACGCCTCGTCACCCTCATCGACATCACCGAACTCGAGGATCAGCAGAATCTCAATTCGCTGCTCAGCGGGCTCTGGGTATTTGCATTGCTGTTCTACATCGTCGGCGTGATCGCATGGCTGCATGCGAATCTCGTGCGGCCGGTCCGGGACCTCGCCGAACGCATGCAGACGATCGACCCGGGGACGGCCGGCGCGCGGCTGCCGACGACGTATCGCCGCGAGGAAATCCAGGTCATCGCCCGCGCGAGCAACGCGCACCTCGAACGTGTCGAGCGCTTCATCGAGCGCGAACGAAGCCTGCTCGACCAGGCCAGCCACGAATTCCGCACGCCGATCGCCGTGATTTCGGGCGCGGTCGACGTGCTCGCGCAGCAGGCGTTGCCGGATTCCGCGAAGCCCGCGCTCCAGCGCATCGAAGGCGCGGTCGAGGATCTGTCGGAAACCATGGTCGCCCTGCTCTACCTCGCACGCGAGGCCAGCGCCGCCGACGCCGCGGCCGACGTCACCGCGCTGCACGAACTGCTGCCCCGGCTGATTCGCGACCACGAGCATCTGCTGCGCGGCAAACCCGCGCAGCTGCGCATCGGCGATCTGGAACCGACCTTCATCGGGGCGCCCGAAGCCATGGTCCGCATCGCGGTCAGCAATCTGCTGCGCAACGCGATCGAGAACACCAACGCCGGGCACGTCGAGATCGCGCTGTCCGCAGGCGTCATCGCGGTCGCCGATTCGGGCAGCGGCTTCAATCCGGTAGAAGCCGCGCGGCGCTATCGCGAAAGCCTGCGCCACTCGGCGCCGGTCCGCGGACAGGGACTCGGCCTGTTCCTGATCGGCCGCATCTGCGACCGCTTCGGCTGGAAGCTCGCGATCGAACCCGTCGTCATGGGCGGCACGCGCGCGACGCTCGACGTCGGCGCGAGCGTACTCGCGCTGTAAAGCGCGCATTCACGGAAACGCCGCCGGACACGACATTTCGGCGACATCGCCGCTTCATTCTGGCGCAGAGGCCTGCCGTCGCGACGCACGCAAAGGCCCGCATGAAATTTTTCCACTACTGAATGAGGTCCGGCTTCCCATGATGAAATTTCTGTGGCCCGCGTTGCTGACCTGTCTGTCGTGCGGCGCCGCCGCGCAAGCGGCCGGGAGCGACGACGATTCGCCGGACGGCCCGCCGCGCGGCTGGCAGCTCGGCGTGGCGACCGTCGTCTCCGACAGCGTCTATGCCGGCGAAGGATCGCGCGTGATTCCGATTCCGCTGATCGCCTATCAGGGCGAGCGTTTTTACTTTCGCGGCATCTCGGCGGGCTGGAGCCTGTTCGGCATGGAATCCTTCGAAGTCGCGGCACTCGCGAAGCTGCGCTTCGACGGGTTTTCCGTCGACGATCTCGGCCGCGAGGAACTCGCCGCCAACGGCCTCGACTACCGGCTGCTCGAAGACCGCGACAAAGCCGTCGACGTCGGCCTCGGCCTGAAGTGGCGCGGTGCGGCCGGCGAGGTCGAGCTGGAACTGCTGGCCGATGCGACCGACAAGAGCGGCGGCCAGGAGATCTCGATGCAGTACGGCTACCCGTTCGACCTCGGCGAAGGCACGCTGGTGCGCGTCGGCCGGCGCGGCAGGCTGAACTGGAGCGGGCATTCGATGCCGGTGACACAGACTTCGCCATCGC
>CAMLLF010000360.1 GCA_946480705.1 uncultured Lysobacteraceae bacterium
CGGCACGCTGCGGGTGCCGGTGCTCGTGGTGTTGCACCTGCCGCGCGAGCGGCCGCTGCGCGTCGATCCGCGAGTTCGCGACGCTCGCCTATGCGGCGGCCGGCGTGCCGCTGGACTGGCGCGGCGCAGGCGCCGACGAACATGCCGTCGACGCGCGCGACGGGCGGCGCTGCATCGTCGTCGACGCGGCGTTGCTGCGCCGCCACGACGCGCCGGTGCTGCGCGGCGATCCGACGCGCGCGCGGCGCGAACTCGGACTGACCGACAGCGTCGACACCGCAGCGCTCGCGGCACTGCTGGTCGCCGCCGAGCGCCGCCGCCTCGCCCGGAACCCGCGACCATGAGCGCGGCGCCGCTGCGCGTTATCCTCAACGTCGATGCGATCAGCGCGCCGCTGACCGGCATCGGCGTCTACACGCGAGAACTCGCGCTCGGTCTCGAACGCGCGCCGGGACTCGACGCGCTGAAGCTGTTCTCCGCGTATCGCTGGGTCGCCAACAGCGAGCAGGCGTTCCAGGTCAACCGCACGATCCAGAGCGTGCGCCGCGTGCTGCCGTTCAAGCGCGCCGCGCTCGAAGGCTATACCGCGTTGCGCGCCGCATTGTTCCGGCACAGCGCGAGCCGGCTCACCGACCACGTGCTGCATGCGCCGAACTTCGTGCTGATGCCGTTCGACGGACCGTCGGTCGCGACGGTGCACGACATTTCATACCTGCGCTATCCGCAGTTCCACCCGGTCGAGCGCGTGCGTTTTCTCGAACGTCACCTGCCGCCGACGCTCGCGCGCGCCGATGCACTGATCGTCGATTCGGCCTATGTGCGCGACGAACTCGTGACCGTGCTCGGCGTCGATCCGTCGAAGCTGCACGTTGTGCCGCTCGGTGTCGACGCGGCGTTCCGGCCGCAGACGCAGGCCGATACGCAGGCCGTGCTCGCGCAGCACGGCCTCAACTGGCGCGGCTATCTGCTCGTCGTCGCGACGCAGGAGCCGCGCAAGAATCTCGAACGGCTCGTCGAAGCCTATGCGGCACTGCCCGATTCACTGCGCACGCGGCTGCCGCTCGTCGTCGTCGGTGCGCGCGGCTGGCTCGACGCGTCGCTCGCGCGCCGGCTCGAACCGCTCGAACGCCGCGGCGACGTGCGCCGGCTCGGCTTCGTCGCCGATGCTGACTTGCCCGCGATCTACGCCGCCGCGGCCGGCTTCGCGTTTCCGTCGCTGTACGAAGGCTTCGGCCTGCCGCTGCTCGAAGCGATGGCGAGCGGCGTGCCGGTGCTGACTTCGGACGTCGCATCGATGCCCGAAGTCGTCGGCGGCGCCGCGTTGCGCGTCGATCCGCTCGATGTCGATGCGATCCGCGATGGCCTGCGGCGCCTCGTCGAGGACGACGCCTGGCGCGAACGCGCGGTGCCGGCCGGACTTGCCCAGGCTGCCGGCTATACCTGGTCGCGCACCGTCGCGGCGACGCTCGCGGTCTATGAGGCGGCGCGCGCGCGCGCCGGCAGCGTCGCGGTGCCGCTCGCGCATCAACGCACGGCCGCGCCGGCGCAGCCCGCGCGCGCAGCCGTCGTGCTCGTGAACTACAACACGGCCGACCGCAGCCTGCGCTGCGTGGCGTCGCTGCAGGGACTCGCCGACAGGATCCGGCTGATCGTCGTCGACAGCGGTTCGCGCGCCGAAGACCTGTCGCTGCTGCGCAGCGGGCTCGCGCAGGCCTGGCCGTCGGCCGAACTCATCGCGAGCCCGATCAACATCGGCTTCGCCGCAGGCTGCAACCGCGCGATCGCGCGCGTGCTCGACGATGCGTCGATTTCGCACGTGCTGCTGCTCAACAACGACGCGATCGCGACCGATGCACTGACGACCTGGCTGCTCGACCATGTCGACGGCCGCGTCGACGACGACCTCGCCGGCGGCCGCGTGCTGAAGCTCAGCGGCGAGGACGTCGATTCGCTCGGCATCGCGTTCTATCGCAGCCTGCTCGCGTCGAACCGCCTCGACATGCAGGACCCCTATTTCGGTCCGACCGGCGGTTGCGCGCTGTACGCGCGGCGCGTGCTCGAAGCGCTGCAGGCCGCGCACGGCCACATCTTCGACGAATCGTTCTTCTGCTACGCCGAAGACACCGACGTCGCCGCGCGCGCGCTGCTGCTGGGCTTCACGCCGGCCTATACCGACGCCGTGCTCGCGCGCCACGAAGGCCAGGCGTCGAGCGGCGGCGGCTTCAACGATTTCGTGCTCTACCACGGCATCCGCAACTCGCTGTGGATGCTCCTCAAGTGCGTGCCCACCGGCGTGATCCTGCGCCACCTGCCGTCGCTGATCGCTATCCACGCCGGCATCGTGCTGCGCCACGGCCTGCGCGGCAAAGCGAGCGTCGTGTTCCGGCTCTATCGCGATGCGCTCAAGGGAAGCCTGCGCATGCTGCGCAAGCGCCGCCGCATCCAGCGCGAACGCCGCATCGCGCCACGCGATTTCGCGCGGCGCGTGAGCGTGCGCTTTTACGATCGCGGGTATGTGCGCAATGCGTTGCGCGATCTGTGGGCGGCGTTGCGGGGGAAGGGAAGGGACTGACCTGCGGAACCTGTGTACTGACAGTGACCCTATCCATGAGATTCCGTGGTTGTCGATCGCCACTGTCGCGTGACGCCGCTGATACGCACGCCGGTGGGCCAATACGAAAGCCGGTGGTCGTCGGTCAGTGCACGTGCGTATTGCGTCGAGCACTGTCGCAGAGTATGAGCGCCCCGCGCGCTCCAATTCGAAGACTTCTGCGTTGACAGCGTGACTTGCGCGATGTCCCGGACTCCGGGGTACTCGGCTGGACCCTGGCTCCCGAAGTCTTCCGCTCGCAGAAAAGTAAGAGTGGTCGCGCTCCGTGATCACGTTTTCCGTGGAAAGTCGTTTAAACCAGAGCACGCATCGCCAAGAGGCTGCGCGCATCGGCAGGTATTGGACCATTCGGGGGTTTCATGCGTTTCCTCAGCAAGCTTGTTGGCCGCGGGCGTCGTTTCGGAGTGCTATCGAACCGATCGAATGCAACGCGCATCGCATCGTGGACGCGGGCGGCGTGCATTGCGTGTCTATATGCGCTGTTGATGCTTGCCGGTGGACCGGCGCGCGCCGTCGATCCCCATTTCGGGGAGATGGGCCTCAATATCGCGCAGCAGATCTGCCGCAGCGCGAATACCGGGCCTTGGCAGTCCGGTGTGGCGCTGGCTCAGCCGGGGCGATGGTGGAATCACAAGCGCTACGGAACCGGCTGGGATCTGATCTACAGCGACAATCGCGAAGAACTCAAGGTTTTTCTGTACACGTACAACGCCAGCGGCCATCCCACCTGGCTTGTGTCCGAGATGAAAGGCATCAGCGATTCCGGCGACGAATGGCGTGCGGATCTCATCGAATACACGAGGGACACGGCGGGCGTTCTGTACGATGAAGACGTCGGTGACGTTTATTTCCGCTTCTTCCGCGACGACCCGTCGCGCATGGCTATACGCTGGCGGTGGGACGATATCGGCAGTGCGATCCAGGAAGAATGTCTGGCCGACATGACGCGGCTCAACCCGACGTACTACGCGGGGACCTCGGACGTCGCGGAAACCAAGCAGCTCTTCGAAACCGCGGCAACGACGCCAGGGCTCAACCAGACGTTCTCGGGCTATTGGTCCGATCAGGGCGACGTCAACAGCATCCCTGGCGTAGTCATGACGATCATGCAGACCTCGCTCGGCGAGCAGGAAAGCAAACTCGGCGAAGCGGCCGTGTGGCTCACGTTCAACGAGAACGTGGTCGGTGGGAAAAAGAAACCGGTCTTCATGCAGGCGCAGCGCACGAATCTGCTGTCGTCGCTGCCGTTTGAGACCGACTCGTTCAATCTCTATTTTCACTATTCCATTGGCTATCCGGGCGGTTTTCCGACGTCGGATTGCGCGAGCATGACTGCGTGCGTGAGCAATATCGACATCGGCTCGTATGAACGCACGTTCCGCTTCGACAGCAACTATCGCCGGGCTTACGTCAAATACACGCTGGATGGCGTCGACACCAGTCAAATACTCACCGTGCCCAACACCGGTGAGCGGCCTGATGTGAAGCTGCGGCAGTTCCAGGGAGGAAATCCCAATCTGCCGGCGACAATATCGATAAATCGAACCACGCGGCTGCAGGACATTTCGGTCAATCGATATGTCTGTGCGGTCGGGTTGGCGACACCACCGAACCCACCGCCGACCTGCAACATTTATGTGAGCTGGTCGGGCAATCTGATCGGAAAGCCCTGGAAACGCGATCTGAGCACACTGCGCTACGACGCTCAGCCTATTGGTAATGAGGACGTCGGCATCGCCCCTATCGCGATGCGAGCCGGCGACCGGTTCCAGGTTGAACTGTGGTCCGGTGTGCCGGGTGCACCGGGCGCGCAGATGCTCGATAAGGCGCCGGAAATCCGCGGCGTGCTGTACAACTCGTCGAGTATCGCGGTTCCGGATGCCGACCCGATTTCCAACGCCGAGGATCGCTCGCCGCATGATGCAAGCGTCGGCGCGGTCGCGGGGGCCGCCGATGTCAGCGGCGGCGCAGCGACGTATACGATCCCGATCCAGGTCCCGCCGGGTCGCGCCGGGATGCAGCCGGCCGTGTCGCTGGGCTACAGCAGCAGGGGCGGCAACGGCATCGCGGGGCTCGGGTGGAGTTTGAGTGCTGGTGGCAGCATTCATCGTTGCCCGCAGACTGTTGCGCAGGACGGCGCGACGCGGGGCGTTCGGCTCGACGGTGCGGATCGGTTATGCCTCGATGGCCAGCGCCTGATGCTTGCGCCGGGCAGCAGCACCTACGGCGTTGCCGGCGCGGAGTACCGTACCGAGATCGAGAGTTTTTCGCGAATCACGCAGACCGGCACGTCATTGGCGGGGAGCGGCGTCTGCTTCACGGTGGAACAGAAGGACGGACGCAAGTTCACTTACGGCTGCGCGCCGGCCGGCCAGTCGTGTCCCGGCGGCGCGTTGCCCAGAGTTCGCCTGCAGAAGATCGACGGCAGTAGTCGAGAACTGTCGTGGCTGCTAAGCCGGGTCG
>CAMLLF010000361.1 GCA_946480705.1 uncultured Lysobacteraceae bacterium
TGGAGTGGGCGGTCAAGGAAGGCGAAGTCGTGCGCCTCGACGCGCCGCTCGTGTCGATGGAGACGGCCAAGGCCGTCGTCGAAGTGCCGTCGCCGTTCTCCGGCAAGGTCGTGAAGCTCTACGGCCGCAACGGCGACGTCATCGTGACCGGCGCGGCGCTCGTCGACATCGAACTCGATCCGAACCTGCCGCAGCGCGCCGAAGCGCAGGACACCGGCCATCACCACGGCCACGCGGCGAAGACGCCCGAACCCGCGCTGCCCAAGGGCGCCGGTGCGCCGACGCCGCAGAGCGGCGACACGAAAGTCATCGCGTCCGACGAAGGCGGCGAGATCAGGAGCGGCGACGCCAAGCGTGCCGATGCCGGCACCGTCGTCGGCGCGATGGAAGCGAGCGACCGCGTGGTTGCCGAGCAGGCGATCTCGGTCGGCGGCGTCAAGGCGATGCCGGCCGTGCGCGCACTCGCGAAGAAACTCGGCGTCGATCTGTCCCGCGTCGCGCCGAGCGGCGCCGGCGGCGTCGTCACGATGAACGACGTCAAGGACGCCGCGAGCAAGGGCACGGCGCGTGCCGGCGCCGCACCGGTCGCCGCGCCGGCACCGGCACCTGTCGCCGCGCCGTCCGCGCCCGCGGCGCAGCGCACCGCGGTCTCGGCATCGGGCCAGCCCATGCGCACGGCGCCGCCGAGCGCCCCGGCCGCACTCGGCCAGCCCGAACAGCTCAAGGGCGTGCGCCGCAACATGGCGCGCGTCATGGCCGACGCGCACGCAAAGGTCGTTCCGACGACGCTCTGCGACGACGCCGACCTGCACGCCTGGCTGCCGGGCAACGACATCACCGTGCGCCTGATCCGTGCGCTCGTGCGCGCCTGCAAGACCGTGCCGGCGCTCAACGCCTGGTTCGACGGCGACAACCTCACGCGCACGATGCATCCGCATGTCGACGTCGGCATCGCGGTCGATACCGAAGACGGCCTGTTCGTGCCGGCGCTGCGCAATGCGGACGTGCTCGACGCCGCCGGCCTGCGCCAGGCGATCAACCGCCTGCGCGATTCGGTGCGCAACCGCTCGATCCCGCCGGAAGAATTGAAGGGGTATACGATTTCCCTTTCCAACTTCGGCGTGTTCGCCGGCCGCTATGCCACACCCGTCGTCGTTCCGCCCTGCGTCGCGATCGTCGCCGCCGGCAAGCTGCGCCACGAACTCGTGCCGGTCATGGGCGGCGTCGAGACGCATCGCCTGATGCCGCTGTCGCTGACCTTCGACCACCGCGCCGCGACCGGCGGCGAGGCGGCGCGCTTCCTCAAGGCCATGCTCGACGATCTGGCGCTGGCATCCTGATCGAACGGCAGTCGTCCCGCCGCTGTCGTCGACGGCGCCGCGCCTCCCGCGCGGCGCCGTCATCGTTTTCGGCAAGCAGCGGCAGCGGGCTCCTGCTCGCACGGAACGCCGTGTGGCGCCGTGCGCGCCCTTGTGCAAAGCACGATCGTTCGACACCTTCCCTACGACTCCCCGGTTCCGGAATGCAGATTTCACCTGCCCGTCGACACGCATGCTCTGTACATCCGCGACAGCGGCCAGAGCCACTGCGCCAGCGTCGACGGCGTGACCGGAGAGATCTACCCGACGGGAGCTACGACATCGTGGTTTCCGCCGGCGCCACTCGCGTCGCGTGTACGCAACTCAGCCAGCGGATCCTGCTGCACGACCGTACGACGCAGCGCACGCATTCGCTCACACCCTCCGATGCGAACGGCCGGAACCGGCGGTTCGACCTCTGTGGTTCCGGAGATTGCGCCGTGTTCCCGAGTCATGCCGACAACTCCCTTCGGCACCCGATATTGGCGACCCGGACACGCCATGCCCGGCACCGCCCGCGTCGACCCGGCCAACCTACCCCACCGTCCGGCCTCTGGTAAGCTCCGCGCTTCAACCGATCGGGGGAAATCGGCATGCAACACAATCCTTACGCGCCGCCGCAGGCGCGCGTGAGTGTGCGGGCGCTCGACGACGGCTCGCAGGTCTGGCGCGAAGGCGAACTGGCGGTCATGACGCCGTCGGGAGAACTGCCGCCGCGCTGCGTCAAATGCAATGCGGACGCGGTCCAGCCGATCAAGGAACGCACGGTCTACTGGCACACGCCATGGCTCTACGTGCTGATCCTCATCAGCATCCTGGTCTATCTGATCGTCGCGCTGATCGCGCGCAAGAGCGCGCGGATCGGCCCGGGGCTTTGCGAAGAACATCGCCGGCTGCGCAACAACGTGATCCTCGGCAGCCTGCTCGGTGCGTTCGCCGGCATCGGCCTCGTCATCGCCGCCATCGGCAACTCCAGCGGCGCGCTCGGGCTGCTCGGCGGACTCGTGCTGCTCGCGGCGGTCATCGTCGGGATGATGAAGGGACGCATCGTCTACGCCGTGCGCATCGATGCGAACCGGATCTCGCTCAAGGGCTGCGGCGAGGCGTTTCTCGCATCGCTGCCGCGGCGGCGCTGAACGGTCCACGGAATATATAAATACATACCGTAGAAAACAGGGAGCTTCAATAATGGACGGACGAATTTGCCGCGCGGCAGTCCTCTGCGCAGCGCTGCTGCCCGCGACGGCGGGCGCACTCGGCGTCGAACTCGTCAGCCGCGGCGCTTTCGCCGCGCCGATGGACAGCAACGGCCCGACCGAGCGCATCGACGACGTGACGCCGGACGGACGCTTCACACTGTTCAGTTCGAGCGCGAGCAACCTCGTGCCGTCCGACACGAACCGTGTCGCCGACCTGTTCCTGCACGATGCGGCCAGCGGCACGCTCGAGCGCGTCAGCGTCGGCACCGGCGGCGTCCAGGCTGCGGGATTCGTCGGCGCAATCGGTGGCGTGAGCGACGACGGCCGATACGTCGTGTTCGACAGCGCGTCAGCGGGCCTCACGGCAGCCGATACCTTCGGCTACCGCCAGGTCTACCTGCGTGACCGCGTCGCCGGTACGACGACGCTGCTCTCGCGCTTGCCGGGCGGCGTCGCCGGCCAGGGCGAAAGTGCGAACCCGAAGATCAGTGCCGATGGTCGCTACGTCGCATTCGATACCGTGGTCCCGTTCGATGCCAAGGACAACAACACGGCGCGCGACATTTACCGGGTCGACTTGCAGACCGGCATCTTCACACTGATCTCGGTTTCCGAAAGCGGCCGCATCGGCAACGCCGACAGTCTCGAACCACGCATGTCCGCCGACGGCAGCAGTATCGCGTTCCACACGTGGGCGACGAACCTCGTGCCCGGCGATATCAACAACTATTGGGACATCGTTCTGCGCAAGCCAGCGAGCGGCACGACACAGCGCGTCAGCGTCAAAGCCGACGGCAGCCCGATGCAGTCGTATCCGGAACTCTCCTACACCGGCAGCCTGAGCAGCGACGGACGCTATGTGCTGTTCAATGCCTACGAAGCGCTCAGCGCTTCCGACACCAACGACACCACCGACGGCTACCGCTACGACAGCCAGGACGGCAGCATCCTGCGCGTCACACTCGCGACGGGTGGTGCCGAGATGACGGAATCCGCGACAGCGACTGCCATGTCGCGCGACGCGTCGCGCATCGTCATGGATACGCTGACCGCCGACGTCCTGCCCGGACAGCCACGCGGCTACTCGCGCGTGTTCCTGCGCACCATCGCGACCGGTGACATCACCCATGTGACGTTCCGCAGCGGTGGTGAAGTTCCCGGCGACCACGCCTATGCCGCTGCGCTGGCCGACGACGGCGAAACCGTCGTCGCGCTGACGTCCAGCAGCGGTTTCGTCGCCGACGATACGAACGACACGAGCGATCTGATCCGTCAAAGCGGTCGCTCGAATCCCGCGCAACGCCTCTCGTCGCCGCTTGCAGGTTTTTCGTCCACGGCGGCGAACAACGACAGCGCCGCATATTTCCAGGGATCCTCGGGCAGCGCCGACGCGCGCTTCATCGCCTTCAGTTCGCGTGCGACCAATCTGGTGCCGGGCGACCTGAACGGCGTCGAAGACGTCTTCGTACGGGATCGCCTGCTCGGAACCATGGAACGCGTCAGCATTTACGCAAACGGCGCACAGGGTTTCTGCGGCAGCTTCAGCCCGAGCATCAGCGACGACGGCCGCTACGTCGCATTCTTCAGCTGCACGCCGTTCGACGAGCCGGTCCCCGCGTTTCGCAGCGACATCTACGTGCACGACAGGGTCGCCCGCACGACAGCGCTCGTCAGCCGCCGTCCTGATGGCCAGCCGGCCAACAACACCAGCGCGCTGCCGCAGCTCTCGGCGGACGGCCGATACGTGACGTTCTCCTCGTGCGCGACGGATCTCGTCGCCGACGACGTCAACGGAATGTGCGACGTATTCGTGCGCGATCTGAGCACCGGCGTCACCGTGCTTGCGACGCGGTCGATCGGTACCGGTGGCGCCGACGCGCACACGCAGCAGTCGTGGATTTCGCGCAATGGCCGCCTGGTGTTCTTCAACTCCGACGCAACGAACCTCGTTGCAGACGACACGAACGGCATCAGTGACGTGTTTGCGTTCGATCGCGTCCTTCAGACCGTCGAGCGCATCAATGTGAGCTCGCAGGAACAACAGTCCGACAACTACAGCGCATTCGAGGACGTTTCCGAGGACGGCAATCAGGTGCTGTTCTGGAGTTCCGCCAGCAACATGGTCACGAATGGGCCGTACTTCGGCGCCTACCTGCGCAATCGCACGACCGGCGAGACCGAGCTCATCAGCCGTATGAGCGGCGGCGAGCCCCTTGTGGCAACGGGACCCGCCGTGATCTCCGCCGACGGCCAGCGCGCCGCGTTCGTGACCGGCGCGACGTACGTCGGCATGCCCGAAGGCTTCAAGCTGATGCTGCTCAATCGCGGCACGGGGCGTGTGAGCCTCATCTACAAGCTGGACGACCGGTATCAGTTCAGCGGGGACGTGTCCTTCCTCGATGGAGGACGCAAGTTGCTGCTGGCGAGCCGCGACAACGCGCTTGTCGACGGCGACTCGAACAACCATTTCTCCGATGTGTTCCTGCTCGACAAGATCGAGGACCACCTGTT
>CAMLLF010000362.1 GCA_946480705.1 uncultured Lysobacteraceae bacterium
CCCAGCGTGCCGACGGCCTGGTCGTCGTAGCTGTCGACGCAGACGCCGGCCGCCGCAGCCAGCGACAGAAACCAGAGCATGTGACAGCTCGCGACCGCGGCGACGAAGGCTTCCTCGGGGTCGACGGCCGACGCATCCGTGAGCGCCGGCGCAACGACGTCCGGCGAAGCCGCCGCCGGCACCTGCGCGCCGCCGTCGAATTCCCAGCGATGCGCGCGCGAATAACGCTGATCGGTGAAGACCGCGCCGTCGCGCTGCCAGCGGATACGGGCCAGGTGCTCGCTCATCGTTCTTTCTCTCGCTTCACGGGGAACGGGCCCAGACGCAGATGGATGGTCGCGAGATAGATCTCGCGCAGGAAGATCAGCAGTCCGCCGATCAGGCAGATCAGGCCGAGCACGAACAGCGCCGCGGCCGGAAGGTTCACGTCGATGCCGTAGAGCGCGCCGGCGAACAGCACGACGATGACGCTCGCAACGAGCAGCGCGCATCCCGTGACGAGACTGATCGACCAGTTCATGAGCCGTGCGCGGCGCGACAGCTTGCGCAGCTCGTCGAGTACGTCGGACTGCCGTTCGGGCGACAGGTGCTCGAGCTTTTCCTCCTGCCGCCGCGCGCGGTCGACGACGCGGGCGAGGCGGCTCGTCAGCACGCTGAGCAGCGCACCGACGCCGGTCAGCAGAAATACCGGAGCAACCGAAAGCTGGATGACATGCGCGATGTCGTCGATGGGGACCGGCTGGGCCATGGCAACTCGCTTCAGTGGGCGACGAACAGGGCGCGGTCGGCGTTCTGGAACAGATGCCGCGTGACGCCGCCGACGATGAGTTCGGCGAGACGCGAATGCCCCCAGGCCCCCATGACGACGAGATCGGCGCCGGTTGCGCGTGCGGCGGCCAGCAGTCCGGCGCCGCGATCGTCCGGAGCCGTGAACGGCTGGAACTCCGCAGCAATCGAATGATTGGCGAAGTGACGACGCAGGTCGAACCCGGGCAGATGCAGCAGCCCGCCGCCGTTCGCGCCGCGCGACTCGCCGTCGAGCACGATGACCGATTCGGCGTGCTTGAGGATAGGCAGCGCGCCGTGCACGGCGCGGATCGCTTCGCGCGATCCGTTCCAGAGCACGACGACGCGCCGGCCGAGATCGCCGATCTCGGCGCTCTCCGGAATCACGAGCAGCGGTACGCCGGCGGCGAACGCGCTGCGCGAAACCAGTCCCCAGCCCAGCGGCGCGTCGGGCTGCTGCTGAGGGCGTTCGATGACGATGAGATCGTTCCAGCGCGCTGCATAGGCGATCGCATCGAGCGCATCGGACTGGGCGACGAGCCAGTCGCCGCGCGCGCCGCCTGCGGCGAGCCGGTCGCGCCACCAGGCATCGGCGACGCCGGCCTCGCGGAAGTGGCGGTCGGATTCATGCACGAGCACCGCGACGGTTTCCGGCGACGTGAACGCGGCCGGCGGAATCGGTGCGACATAGAGTCCGTGCAGATGTACATCGATACGGCGGCTCAGGGCCAGTGCGGCGCGCAGCGCCGGCGGGTCGCCGCTGTACTGGCGCAGGTGGACGAGAACGTCGAGCGCACTCATGACGCGATCTCCGCAGCGCAGTTGGCCTAAGCTTAACAGGCGTGCTCCGACTTGTTATGGCGCACAGCGCTTCGTCATCGCGGCTTGACGCGATCCGGGCGCATCATTTCGTCCTGTTCATCACGGCATGGAGGTGGCTCATGAAAAAGACCGCAGGCATTCTGGTGGCGGCGCTGCTGCTGGCCGGCGCGCAAAGCGCATCGGCGGCGATCGACTGCGAGATGGACTTCAGCATGTCCGGCTGGTCCGCGTTCTACAAGACCGCGAGCGGCAGCGGCACGATCCACTGCAACAACGGCCAGTCGCTCAAGGTGAAGATCCGCACGAAGGGCGGCGGCATCACGTTCGGCAAGCAGCGCATCGACAACGGCCGCGGCAAGTTCTCGGAAGTCCATGACATCCGCGACCTGCTCGGCACTTATGCGACCGGCGGCGCGCACGCGGGCGCAGTCAAGTCTTCCGGCGCCAGCGTCGTGACCAAGGGCGATGTCTCGCTCGCCCTGGCCGGCACCGGCGAAGGCATCAACCTCGGCATCGACTTCGGCAAGTTCGTCATCAGCACGCGCTGACCGGATTTCCGACCACAAGTAGTGTTTTATCATTTGCACGACGCCGCGCCGCCGGCGCGGTGTCGTCGTTTCCGGCTTTCGTGAACGCGCGCACGCGGGCTCGCTGCGCCATCCGCGCGTCATCGGAGTGACGCATGCGTTCGCTACGCTGGACGCAGTGCCGCTTTCGCGGCTCGCGACGTCCAGCTCATGAACCTGCCTTCACCGACCACGACGCCCGGCGAACCGGCGCGCGGCGGCGATAATGCGCTCGCCGCCCTGGTGATTCCCGTGACGCCGCTGACGACGCGCTGCAGCGTCAGCGAAGCCGGCGAGCGTTTCCTCGATCCGACGTGCGCCGCGCTGCTGTCGCTGCCCGTCGTCGAAGCCGGCCGCGTACTGGGCTGCATCACGCGACACGAACTCATGCTCCGCGTCTACATGCAGCCTTACGGCCGCGAACTCCACGGACGCCGGCCCGTGACGACGCTGATGGACGCGCAGCCGCTGCGCCTGCCGATCGACAGCAGCATCGAAGCCGCCGGCCAGTTGATCGGCCGGCAGCTGCGGCGCCCGATCACCGAGGACTTCGTCGTGCTCGACGCCGACGGAAAATACGCCGGCATGGGCATCGTGCTCGACGTGCTGCGCGCGCTCGAGGTCAAGGTCGACGACCACGCACGCGAGCTCGAAGGCGCCTATCGCCGGCTCAAGGCCTCGCAGCACCGGCTCGTGCAGTCGGAAAAACTCGCGACGCTCGGCCAGCTCGTCGCCGGCCTCGCCCACGAAATCAACACGCCGCTCGGCTACGTGCAGAACAACCTCGGCATGACGCGCGACCTGCTGCCGGCCGCCGCGGAATTCGTTGTGGCGGCCGACGCGCTGCTCGCGGCCACGCCGGAAGATGACTGGCAGCAGCGCGCCGAGCGGCTCGACGCAGCCCGCGCCGCCTTCGATCCGTCGCTGTTCGGCGACCTGTCGACGCTGCTCGACGACGCGCTGCACGGCGTGCGCCAGATCGGCGATCTCGTCGGCAACCTCAAGGATTTTTCGCGCGTCGACGCCGCGCATACCGACGGCGTCGATCTCCACGGCCTCATCGATGCGGCCCTGCGCATCGCCGGCCACATCGTGAAGCGGCGCAACGTGCAGGTGCAGTGCCGCTACGGCGAGGTGCCGCCGCTGCGCTGCGCGCCGGCGCAGATCAACCAGGTGCTGCTGAACCTCATCAGCAACGCGGCGCAGGCGATCGACCATGACAACGGGCTCATCGTCATCCGCACGCAGATGCTCGGCGGGCATGCGCTCGTCGCCGTGCAGGACAACGGCCGCGGCATTCCACCCGAAGTGCTGCCGCGCATCTTCGAGCCGTTCTTCACCACCAAGCCGGTCGGGCAGGGCACCGGGCTCGGACTCTCGATCTGCCAGCAGATCGTCCAGGCACACGGCGGGCGGATCGCGGCAACGTCGGCGACGCCGACCGGCACGCGCTTCGTCATTGCGCTGCCGCTGCCCGGCGCTGCCGCGACGGTGAAAGCATGAACGCCGACAAGCCCTGTGTCGTCCTCATCGACGACGAGGAACGCATCCTGCGCTCGCTGTCGCTGCTGCTGCGCAGCCGCTACGACGTGCTCGCGACGACCGACCCGGTGCAGGTGCTGAACTGGGTGCGCTCGCGGCCCGTGCACGTCGTCGTCAGCGACCAGCGCATGCCGACGATCGGCGGCGTCGACCTGCTGCGCCAGATCCGCGACCACTCGCCGCGAAGCATGCGTCTGCTGCTGACCGGCTATGCCGATCTCGCCGCGGTCGAAGCCGCCGTCA
The DNA here is from genome assembly GCA_946480705.1 of uncultured Lysobacteraceae bacterium. The sequence continues at coordinate 3,960 of CAMLLF010000362.1, forward strand.
ACGACGGCGAGATCTTCCGCTTCCTCGAAAAACCCTGGGACGCGGTGCGGCTGCAGGAAACCATTGCAACGGCCGCGCGCATCGCGCTCGACGAATTCGCGCGACTGGCTCCGGCGGCTCCGGCGGCTCCGGCGGTCTCGCGCGAACCCGCGCCGGCCGTCCTCGTGCTCGACGAAGATCCGCTGACCGTCACGGCCGTGCGCGAACTGCTGCCGTCGTCCAGTCTCGTCGTGCCCGCGACCACGGTCGAAGCCGCGCTTGCGCGCATCGAGGCGCAGGAATATGCCGTGATCCTCGCGGAACTCCGGCACAGCAGCGACGACGTCATCGGCGCGCTGAAACTTTTGAAGCAGGCGAGTCCGCGCACGCTCGCGATCGCGTGCTCGTCGCTGCGCGACGGACGTCTGCTCATCGATCTGATCAACCAGGGCCAGTTGTTCCGCTTCCTGCCCAAGCCGCTCGTGCGCGAACTGCTGCGCCGCGCGCTGCAGGCTGCGATGGAGCGCCACCGCGAACTGCGGCACGAGCCGCAGCGCCTGCGCCGTCATGCCGTCGAAGCGCCGCGCGAGGTCAGCCTGTCGAGCCGCGTGCTCGACTACCTCCGACGGATACGCGATCAGGCACGCATCGGGGCGTAATGCCGCGCCGTCGCGACGAAGCGGCTCAAACGCCCGTTTGGACTTTCGTCTTCGCTGCGCTAGATTTCCGCAGTCCGCTAGCGCTTCCCGAGTGCGCCGCCATGGCGAATCACGCCGTTCGATATCCGCTGCTCGAAGAAATCATTTCCAGCGCCATCCACGGCGTCGGCATCGTGCTCAGCATCGCCGGACTTGCCGTGCTCGTGGCGTTCGCCGCGCTCGTCGGCAACGCCTGGCACGTGACCAGCGTCGCCGTGTTCGGCGCGACGCTCGTGCTGCTGTACACGGCGTCCACGCTGTATCACGGCATTCCGAACGAAGTCGCCAAGCCGACATTGCGCGTGCTCGATCACATCGCGATCTATCTGCTGATCGCCGGCACGTATACGCCGTACACATTGATAAGTCTGCACGGCGCCT
>CAMLLF010000363.1 GCA_946480705.1 uncultured Lysobacteraceae bacterium
GGCGACGCCGGTTGCCGTGTTTCACCCTGGAAGAAACTGGCCAAGGACGGCACTCAGGAGCAATCCCCATGAAAAAGCCCAACTCGTCCAGCAAGTGGAGTTCCAGCGACAAACCGCGCACGGCACCGGCGGGCGTCCCTGCACCGGACACGGTTGACAAAACCGGCGCCAAAATCACGAGTCTTCCCGCCAAGAGCGCCGAACCCAGTCCTTCGCATGCCGCACCGGTGAACGACGACAAGCGCGAGAGCAACCGCTGAGTTCTCGGCCGCTCAGGCGCAGGCCTGAGCGGTCGCGACGCCGCCATTGCCGATCCGCCCTGCTTCACCGCCTGCATTCCGGATGTTGCTTCGTACTGTCGCGCATCGCTGCGGCAAATGCGGTTCGCTTGGCCGATCCGGCTGCCGCCCCGCGCGCTGACACGAAGATCCCTGGAGGATCATCATGAACAACAATTTCTTAGTGGAAAAGTGGAATGGAACTCTGCACTGGTTCCGGCTGCAATGGAACAAGCCATCGAGCGAAAGCGCACTCTGGCGCGAGAGTCGCTCCGCAACACGGGTGAAACCCGCAATAACGCCGAAAAAAGCCCCGCGGCGCGGCACCCGTCTCAGCTAGCGGGCGAACCGCCGGCCAGGCAGCGAGCCGCTCCGTGGCGCTTCACCGGTTCTCGCGCGATGTTCGTGCAGGGCTGATCCAGGCGAACAGAATGCTGCGCCGCCGAAGCCCTTGCGCCAATGCGTCGCCGGCCACCAGGGCGGATCAGCCAGTGTCCCGTTCCGTAAACAACGGCCGAACGATTTCCGGCGTCTTTCGCCGCGATGCGTCGTTGCACCTCGTTGCCGTAGCGCCGCTACGGCGCCCCGGTGCGCCTGGTCCCGCGACGAAATCCATCCGGATTTTTTTTGCATTTACGGAACAGGACACTAAGCAACCGAGAGATCGAAGTGGCTGAGCAGGTCCGGATGCGCCATGTGCATGGCGACGGCATCCGCCTGGTTTCGTTCGATCATCGCGAGCGCCGCGTCGTTCGCACTGGCAACAAGCCACGCCAGTCCGGCACTTTGCTCGTCCTGCAGCAGGTTCTCGAGCATCGATCCGGCGAACTGCAGGTCAGCCAGGGCGACGATGCCGTCGAATCCCAGAGGCCGACCTTGAGTCGCTACATGCACGCGAGCCTCCGCGGCAATCGTCTTCGACGCTGCCCGGCATCTGCCTATCGCATTGCGAATGGCCGATGTGGCAGCGGGTCGGGAAGGCGCCGCGCCCCCATCCAATCGAGACAGCGCGCGGGAAAGATCGCTGCCGATGCGAAAAATGGCGGCGACGGATTGCGCCGAGAATCGCGTGTGGTCGTACATCAGGATCGCGCTCGGATCGAGCGGCCGCGGGTACGCGCCGTCGGGCGCCACAGACAGGCGCCGCCGCAGATTGAAGTCGAGGTGAATGATCTTGCCCATGTCCGTGGTTCCCGACGTAACGATGCATTCTTGCCGAGTTGCGGTCGCGGCACGGTCGCGTGCCCGCGGCCCCACGGCGATCGTCAGTGCGCGTTCGCACTCCCCGCGACGAGCAACGCATCGGCGTCGACGCTACGCACCCCGTACGTTCCGGCCACCAATTCGACTGCCGTACGGCGGGCTTCCGGCGAGGTCATGCGGTCCTGCAGCACAACGACGCCGTTGCGCGTGTGCACGACGATCCGGCAATTGTCGGCGCCGTGCGACAGCGCCAGCGTGTTCTCTACGGTCGTCGTGATCCACGTATCGCTGCGCACCTGGCGCGACCGGTGTATGTCATCGCGGCGCAAAGCCGCATCGCGAGCGGCATCGGTCACGGGTTTCCAGTCGACGACGTCGAGCTGGTTGTCGAGATGATCGACGCCTCTGATGTCGCGGGCCATCTGCCCGGCGAGCAGCTTTTGCGTGTCGCTGCGCGCGTATCCGCGCAGCTCTGCGATGCCCGACACGACGACGACGACGATATCGTCCGCCAGGATGCGCGAACTCGCCCTCAGCCGCGACTCGATTCCGGCGGCGATGTGCCGGTCGCCCGTCAGGCTCCCGCAAGGTGCGGACGGCTCCGCCTGCGCCGCGCCGTTCGCGAGACTGCCGTAGAGCGAGAATGCGAGCGCGATGGCGATGAGCCGGCAGGCCGGCGGTGTCGAGCGAGAAAGGTTCATGTCGTTCCGGAGATGATCGCGGCGTAGAAAAGGCGAAGGCGATGGACCGCTGCCGATGGCGGGTTTGCGAGCCATGGCTGTACTGAAGGGTGCACGGCGCCGAGCGCCTGTCGTCACCGGCCATGCACTGCTCGAAAAGAACAGCTGCAGCCGGGAAATCAGGCTGCGGTCAGCGTGCCTGTCGGTGCCAGGGTGTGCGCTGCAGTGCGGTCCGTCTGTGCGTCAGCGCACGCAGGAGTGCAAAAGTGTATGTTTGCAATGGCGTGCGGAGCGTCGAACGGGCGGGCAAGGTCACCGTTCAGGCGGCTGCTTTCGCCGGACCTCGATCACGGCGGGGTCGTACGATACGCCGTTTCGCGGCCGCGCTGCTCGAGCAGTGCGTAATCCATGGCTTCCGCGAGCCGGTCGTAACGGTAGCCGCGATAGCAGAAGCGGCCGTTCGTCAGCTCGATGCCGAGCGCGGTCATGTGCTGTTTGTTGGTTTCCGATTCCGCGCCGAGATCGCGGCTCTGGCGATAAGGACCGCGTGGGTCGGGCTGCTGCGGCCGCGCGCGCATGAGCCGCGCATACGCCAGCGCGTCGTCGAGGCGATCGTAGCGGTAGCCGTTGTACTCGTAGCTGCAGCCGTCGTAGCGGACGTTGTATTCATGCATGGCGCGCTGACTGTCCAGGCTGCCGGGTTCACTGTGCTTGTCTGATTCAACCGTGCGCATGACGCTCTCCCGAATTCGCGGCGACGCGTGCCGCCCGCTGTTGCGTCCAACGTTGCGGCCGTTACGTGCGTGCTGTCTGTACGCTGGCCCACCCGGCCGCTCCGTCAGGACGCATGTGCGCCACCGCACCGACAGGCTCCGCGCGCGCGCGCAGGCTCCGCCCATGTCCGTTTCCCTGCCATCGAACGAGCAGCGCGTCTACGATGCGGCCGACAATGCCTACCTTTCCGAGGGCGGCTATCTCGCGCCGAACGGCCGCAGCGGCGCGAGACCGGCCCGCGTATTTGCCGCAACCAGGTCTCGCCGCGGCTGCGAGCCACTGCCGCTCGCCGGCCCCAACCCCGACGAGCTCCTCCTCATGGCTCGCTTCGGCATCACGTATTCCGGTGGCGTCTATTGCTACGCGCAACGCAGCTACGACTACTTCTACGACGCGCTCGTCCGTGCCTGGGCCGCAGCCAAGCTTCCGCACTGACGTCGTTTCTCACCCTGATACCCGCTTGCCGCATCGCGTATCCGGCCGCGCGCTGCCGGCAGCATCGGACAGCGGTTGCGACGGCGGTGCCGACCATCGCCACGACGCAACACGTACATCGGCGCGCATCGGCAGGACTTCTCTGCCTTACGTCACCCCAGGAACACACGATGCTTGATGCGATGGAACGCAACCAACACCGGGCGACTCGTCAGCGATGGTGCCGTTCATGAGGCGAGCGCTGGCCGAACTGGGCCAATGGCTGCATTCGGCGCTGCGCGCACCGGCACAGGGGTTTCTGCCTGAGGTCGACATCGAGCCGCCGCTGCGGGCCGAACTTTTCAGCGCCGACCAGATGGAGGAACACGGCGCTGCACTGGCGGCCTTCCATCGCGTGCAGCTTGGCCACGCGCCGAACCGGCTGCTGCCGCGCCTGGCGGAAAACGAAAGCGTGCTCGTCGACATCTGCGCGCTGATCACCGCGGCGATTCGCGAAGGGCGCCGCGTCACGCCGGCCAGCGAATGGCTGCTCGACAACTACTATCTGGTCGACGAACATGTGCGCACGGCCAGGCGTCATTTTCCCAAACGGTACAACCGGCAATTGCCACGCTTGACCAACGGCGTATCGGCGGATCTTCCCCGCATCTACGACATCGCACTCAACGCCATTTCTCACGGCGACGGACGCTTCGATCCGGAAAGCCTGCACCGCTTCGTCGCTTCGTATCAGCGCGTCGCGCCGTTGACGCTGGGTGAACTGTGGGCGATCCCGATCATGTTGCGGCTCGCACTCATCGAGAACCTGCGCCGCGTGGCGACGCGCGTGGCGCAGGACCGCCGGCACCGCAATCTCGCCGCCGACTGGGGCGAGCGCATGGCCGAGATCGCCGCCCACGACCCCAAGAGCCTGATCCTCGCCGTCGCCGACATGGCCCGCTCGGATCCGCCCGCGAGTGCGTCGTTCGTGGCAGAGCTGATGCAGCGCCTGCTCGGCCAGAGCGCTTCGCTCGCCCTGCCCGTCTCCTGGCTCGCGCAGCGGCTGGCGGAAGACGGCGTGACCATCGAACAGCTGGTGCAGTCCGAGCACCAGCAGCAGGCCGCCGACCAGATGTCCGTGAGCAACAGCATCGGCAGTCTGCGTCTGCTGCTGTCGACCGACTGGCGCCGTTTCGTCGAGGGCCTCAGCGATATCGAGGCGATCCTCACGACCGATCCGGCGCAGGTCTACGCGCGCATGGATTTCGCCACCCGCGACGACTACCGGCATGCCGTCGAACACTTCGCCCGCAAGGCCGGCAGGACCGAAGCGGCGGTCGCCGGGGCCGCCGTCGCGCGTGCCGCCGCGGCAGCTCCCGGCACGCCGCAGGCCCATGTCGGCTATTACCTCGTCGGCGTCGGGCGTGCAGCCCTGCAGAGCGACTGCGGTTTGCGCCCGACCCGGCGCTACCTGCCGGTACGGGCGTATGTCGGCGCCATCGTGCTGATGACGGCGGCTCTTGTCGCCGCGGCGGCAGCGTGGCTGCCGCTGCCCGCCGCGTTCATCAGTTGCGGCGTCGCCATCGTCCTGCTGGCGCTGACGGCGAGCCAGCTCAGCGTCACCCTGGTCAACTGGATTGCCGCCCACCTGGCAGCGCCGCAGGCGCT
>CAMLLF010000364.1 GCA_946480705.1 uncultured Lysobacteraceae bacterium
GCCGCGCGCTGATCAGGCTCAGCAAATGCCGATACGGCATGTCGGCGTAGCGCGCCTTGAGTTTCGCGGCCGCCCTGGGCAGCCGCGCGCGGTAGTCGGCGAGCCGCGCGAGCACGGCCTCGTCGACGCTGACGCGCGAAGTCGACTGGCTCAGCAGGCGCTCGAGCTGCGCGATCTCGCGCCGGTAGGCGGCAAGAATCTGCGCGCGCTGCGCGGTCAGCGCGGCGCGCACGGTGTCGGCGCCGACGTTCGGATTGCCGTCCATGTCGCCGCCGACCCAGGTGCCGAAGCGCAGCAGCGCCGGCACCGGCGGCACCGGACCGAGTTCGCCGAGGACGTCTTCGAACACTTCATAGAACACCGGCAGCATCGGATAGAGCACGTCGGCCAGGAAATAGCTGACGTGGTCCATCTCGTCCTGCACCGTGGGACGTTCGTTCGCGGCATCGGCGGTCTGCCAGCCGGCGCTGAGCGCGAGCCGCATGCGTTCCTGGTCCGCGCGCCGTTCGGCCGGCGTACGCTGCCGGTCGATGTCGGCGATCAGGCATTTGACGAGCACCTGCTCCTTGTCGAGCAGCGAACGCCGCACGGCTTCGGTCGGATGCGCCGTGAACACGGGCTCGATGCGCAGTCGCGAAATCAATGCGTGGATCTCGGCCGGCTCGACGCCGTCGCGCACGAGGTCGCGCACGACGTCGCGCAGGCTGCCCGGCTGCGGCGCGGCGCCGGCGCGCTCGTAGTCGCGGCGGCGACGGATGCGATGCACGCGCTCGGCGATGTTGATCGCCTGGAAATAGGTCGCGAACGCGCGCGCGAGGTCGGTCGCGACGTCGGCGGGCGCGGCGAGCAGCGACGCGAGTTCGGCAATCGGCGCCTGCTGTTCGCGCCGCCGGATCGCCGCGGCGCGCACGCGCTCGACGAGCGCGAGGAAATCGCCGCCGAGCTGGTCGGCCAGGATCTCGCCGACGAGCGCGCCGAGACGCTTGACGTCTTCGCGCAACGCCTGGTCGGCGCGCGGGAACTCGACGTGGCGCAGGGTATCGCCGGAAACGGTTTCGGGATTCGCGCTCATCGATCGCACCTGCGACGGCAGAACCGCAGGAATAGCCCGCGGCGCCTCGTGCTGGCAAGCGTACGATCGTCGCACGTTAGGACGATTGGTTATGCGCGGGCGGAACCGCCGCGCCCGCTGCTGCGACGTCGGCGTTCGCCCGCGGGCTCATCCCAGCCCATGCGCCGCGCGCTCACCGGCCTGCGAATGCGCTTTACCTGTACGCGGCATCCTGCTTGACTCTCGTCCAGGGGGAGGGGCGCATGGCCGACGCCGTCGATATCACGCAGCAGCTCAATGCCGCCCGCGAGGGCGATGCCGCATCGCTCGATGCGCTGTTTCCGGTCGTCTACGAAGAACTGCGCCGCCTCGCGCGGCGCGAACTCGCGCGCGAACGTGCCGGCCACACGCTGCAGCCGACCGCGCTCGTGCACGAGGCCTATCTGCGCCTCGTGTCGCAGCAGGTCGCCGGCTGGTCCGGCCGCGCGTATTTCTTCGGTCTCGCCGCGAGCATGATGCGGCGCATCCTCGTCAACCACGCGCGCGACCGCGTCGCGCAGAAACGTGGCGGCGGCGCCGTGGCGGTAACCCTGTCGCAGGCCGACGACCTGGCCGACGGCGCGCTCGACGTCGTCGAATTGCACGAAGCGCTCGAAGGACTCGCGCAGCTCGACGAGCGCCAGGCGCGCGTGGTTGAACTCAAATTTTTCGGCGGCCTCGAAATCGAGGAGATCGCCGACACGCTCGATGTGTCGCCGGCGACCGTGCGCCGCGACTGGACCATGGCCCGCCTGTGGCTCGCGCGCGAGCTGGCCGGATGAGCGCGCCGCTGACGCCGGAACGCTGGCAACGCCTGCAGGACGTGCTCGCCGACGTGCTGGAGCGCGCACCGGCCGAACGCGCCGCCGCGCTGCTGGCCGCCTGCGGCGACGACGCGGCTCTGCTGGCCGAGGCGCAGAGCCTGCTCGCGCATGACGGCCAACTGCCCGAGCGCCTGCCGCCGTCGGCGTTCGCGGCACTCGCCGAAGCGGCCGACGAGAGCGCCGACGGCTGGCGCGGCCGGCGCATCGGCGGATTCGTGCTCGAGGACCTCATCGGCAGCGGCGGTTCGAGCAGCGTCTATCGCGCGCGGCGCGCCGACGACTTCGACCAGGTCGTCGCGATCAAGCTGCTGCGCGGCCACGATCCGGCGAGCCTGCGCCGCTTCGCGCGCGAACGCGGAATTCTCGCGAGCCTGCATCACGCGCACATCGCGCGGCTGTTCGACGCCGGCAGCACGCCGGACGGCACGCCCTACCTCGTGCTCGAGTACGTCGAAGGCCGCACCTGGGATCGCTGGCTCGCCGAGGAGCGGCCCGACCTGCGCCGCCGCATCGCGCAGTTCCTGCTCGTCTGCGACGCGGTGGAGCACGCGCATCGCCGCCTGCTCGTGCACCGCGACATCAAGCCGGGCAACCTGCTCGTCGACGCGAACGAGGTGCCGCGGCTGCTCGATTTCGGCATCGCGGCGCTGCTCGACACCGGCGAGTCGACCGTGACGCGCGAAAGCGGCGCGGCGTTGACGCCGGCCTATGCGGCGCCGGAGCAACTGCGCGGCGAAGCCGTCACGACGGCGACCGACGTCTACGCGCTCGGCCTCGTGCTCTACGAAACGCTGAGCGGGCGCCATCCGTTCCGCAAGTCCGGCGATACCGAACGCGAGCTGCTGCGCGCGATCACCACGCGCGACGCACCGCGGCCGAGCCAGCAGTCCGGCGGCGACAACGGCCTGCGCGCGTCCGATCTGCGCGGCGATCTCGACAACATCGTGCTGACCGCGATCGAACGCGAACCGGCACGCCGCTACGGCTCGGTGCGCGAACTCGCCGACGACCTGCGCGCCTGGCTCGCCGGCCGGCCGGTCTCGGCGCGGCCGCAGACCTTCGCCTATCTCGCGCGCAAGTTCGCCGCGCGCAACCGCGCGGCCGTGCTCATCGCGGCCAGCGCGGCGGTCGCGCTGCTCGCGGCCAGCGCCACGGCGCTCTGGCAGGCGCGCGTCGCCGTGCACGAACGCGAGCGCGCGCAGCAGCGATTCGCCGATGTCCGGCGCTTCGCGAACAATCTGCTGTTCGACTATCACGAGGGCATCCAGAAGCTCGCGGGCTCGCTGCCGATGCAGGAACGCCTCGTGCGCGACATCGAAGAAGACTTTCAGCAGCTCTTCGTAAGAGACCCCCGCCTCCGGCGAGTCGGGGCGCAACCACTGGCCGAACCTCGAACGCCTGCGCGCCGACGCCGGCGACGACGCCGAACTCTGGCGCGACATCGCCGCGGGCTATCTCAAGGTCGGCGATCTGCAGGGCAATCCTTACGGTTCCAACCTCGGCGACTTCGCCGGCGCGGCGAAGAGCTACGACCAGGCCGACGCCGCGCTCGCGCGGACCGAAGCGCGCGACAACGGCGCGGCGACGCGTGCGCTGCGTGCGCGCCTGTGGATGCGGCGCGCCTACCTGAGCTACCAGAACACCGCGCTCGACGATGCGCGCAAACACACACAGGTCTCGCTGCGCGGGTTCGAGGCGCTGCACGCGGAGCAGCCGGACGACCTCGACGTGCTGCTCGAATACGCCGACGGTCTCGATCTGTACAGCGAACTGATCGGCACGCGCGACGACGACGGCAAGCCCGATCCGGAAGGTTCGCGCGAGCAGCAGTTGAAAGCGGCCGGGCTGCGCGCCGCCGCGCTCGCGCGCGATCCCGACAGCAAGCGGCTGCGCTACGCGGTCTACACGAGCCAGCAGCGCGAAGGCGCGTACTGGGCGGGCCGCGGCGACATGGTCCGCGCGGAAGCGGCGCTGCTCGATGCGCTGCGGCGCATCCGCGAACTCGTCGCCGGCGATACGAACGATACCTACCGCCAGCGCGAGATCGGCGTCGTGCTCGTGCGTCTCGTGCAGGTGCAGGACGCGCAGGGCAAGCTCGACGCGTCGGTCGAATCGGCGCTCGCATCGCTGCGCCACATGGAAGCGCTGCTCGCGCGCGATCCGGCCAACGACTCGATGCGCGAAGGCGTGACCTCGACGACGGGCTGGGCCGCGCGCCAGCTCGTCAAGGCGGGCCGTCACGCCGAAGCGCTGCCGATCGTCCGGCGCCAGATCGAGGTCAACGAGGCGCGCCTGCGCGACGCGCCGGACAGCGCGGAGATCCGCTACAACCTGTCGCTCGCCTACCGGCGGCTCGGCGAGCAGCGTGCGGCGGCCCACGCCTATGCCGAGGCGATCGACGCGCACCGCAAGGCGCTCGCGATACAGCGGGAACTCGCGTCGCTGTCGGCGGGCTATGCCGCCGGCGTCGCGCTGTCGCTGCATCACATCGGCCGCGCCGAAGCGGGCGCCGGCCGCATCGCGGCGGCGCGTTCGACGCTGTCCGACGCAACGCAGCAGCTCGCCGCGCTCGTCGACGCGAAAAGCGTCGTCGGCTACGACGAGGATCTCGCCGACGCCTATGTCTCGCTCGGCGGCGCCTGGAGCGCCGCGCCGCGCGACGCAACGCGCGCGAACGCCGCCTACGCGCGCGCGATCGCGATCTGGGACGCACTCGAACGCGACGCTTCGCTGCCGGAGAACTCGGCCGCGAAGCGCGAACGCGCACGCCGCGCGGTGGCGCCGTGAGCCGGAGCGCGGCGCCGTCGCGGCATGAGCCGCGTCAGAGCGTAATCGTGATCGAGACGGAGTTGTTGCTGCCGGCGATCGAGTTGTTCAGCGTGGTCGCATAACCGCTGCAGGCCGTCGAGGGTACCGGCGGAATCGTGATGCCGCTGCCGTTCATCGTCGCGGCAGCGGCGTTCCACGTGCCCTGCGCGCTGAACAGGATCGGCCCGAAGATGCAGTCGTTGCCGAGCGGCACCGGAATGCCGGACACCGTCGCCGAATACAGCTGCAGATAGACGTTCGTCATCTGGATGCTCGC
>CAMLLF010000365.1 GCA_946480705.1 uncultured Lysobacteraceae bacterium
GCGCGGCCCGCGGCGAGCCCTTCGATAAGCCGCTGGTCGACGGTCTTGCCTTCGGCGTCGACGACGTACCAGTCGCGCTTCACGGTCTCAGCCTTCGCGCTGATCGTTTTCATGACAAAAAAACCTTGTGCCAGAAGGGGCAGGGAAAGGCGCGGGATGATAGCGGCACATTCCGAGGGCTGCAAGCCCCGGGCGCTACGTTCCGGCCTTGAACCCGGCAGGCCGCCGGGGGGCGCGAATGCTAGCATGATCCGGCATGTCTTCAATCCCCCCGGGCCCGAAAACGGCCGTCGAACTGCTGACGCTGGCCGACCAGTGCGTGCTCTGCGGACTCTGCCTGCCGGCCTGCCCGACGTATCGGGTCGGCCGCACCGAGGTCGAATCGCCGCGCGGGCGCATCGCGCTGGCGCGCGCGCTCGCGAACGGTTCGCTCGAGCCCGAACCGGCCACGGCGGCGCATCTCGATCATTGTCTGGGCTGTCTTTCCTGCGAGCGCGTCTGTCCGTCCGGCGTGCAGTACGGCCGGCTGATCGATCTGCACCGGCAGGCCACTGCACCACCGCCCGATCGGCGGCAACGCCTTATCTATGGACTGATCGCGCGGCCGCGCCTGCTGCGGGCGCTCGCTCAGACCGGACAGACGTTGCGGTTGTCGAAATGGCTGAGCCCGCTTGCCCGGCGCCGTGCCGCGCGCCGCAACGGAATCGCCCGCTGGATCGCGGCGATTCCGCCGCTGCCGGGACTGGGCGGACTGCGCCCCGGCGAGACGACCGGCGAGCGCGGCCGCATTGGCCTGTTCCTCGGCTGCGTCGCGTCGGCGTTCGATCGCGATACGCACGCCGCCGCGCGAAAGCTTCTGAACGCGCTCGGCTATCGCGTCGTCGAGCCAGCGGCGCAGGGTTGTTGCGGCGCGTTGCCGCAGCATGCGGGACACGGCGAAACGGCCGTGATACTGGCCCAGGCGACGCGCACCGCGTTCGTCGAGGCCGGCGTCGACACGGTCGTCGTATCGGCGTCGGGCTGCTACGGCAGCCTGCGCGATCACGCGCTGGCCGGCAGCGGCATCGCGGTGCGCGAGATCGTCGACTTCATTGCCGGGGATGCGCTGTTGCCCACGCTGTCGTTCTCGCCGCTCGCCGTGAAGGCCGCGCTGCACCGGCCCTGTTCGCTCGACAACGTCGTGCGTGCCGGCGCCGCGCCGCGCGCGGCGTTGACGCTTGTTCCACAGTTGGAACTTGTCGATCTGCCGCAGCAGCCGCGCTGCTGCGGCGCCGGCGGCACGCATTTCCTGCAGCATCCCGAGATTGCCGATCCGCTGCGCGACGAGCGGCTCGACCAGCTCGCAGCGCTCGACGCCGACCTGCTGCTGACCAGCAACATCGGCTGTCGCCTGCATCTGGCGAACGGCCTGCGCGCACGCGGGCGCGCGATCGACGTGCTGCATCCGCTGACCTTGCTCGCACGCCAGTTGAAAACGCCGGCCGCTCGCCCTACTCCGCCGCCGTCGTCGCGCGACGGCCGATCCTGATTCCCGCCTCGAGGCAACGCTCATGTTCACGCGCCGCTACAGCCGCATCGACCGCCTTTTCGATCAGATCGAGCACGCGCTCGGCACCACACTCGGCGCGCGCGCGCATGCGGCGCGCCCGAACCCGGCCGGCGACCTGCCGATCGCCGAACTCGACGACGCCGAGCGGCGCCATGCCGCCGGCCTCATGCGCATCAACCACACCGGCGAGGTCTGCGCGCAGGCGCTGTATCTCGGCCAGGCCGCGGTCGCGCGCGACGAAGCGACACGCATGCAATTGCTCGAAGCCGCGCAGGAGGAAACCGATCACCTGTCGTGGTGCCAGGACCGTCTGCAGGAACTCGACAGCCGCGCGAGCGTCTTCAACCCGTTCTGGTATGCCGGCGCCTACGCCATGGGTCTCGCGGCCGGACTGCGCGGCGACGGCTGGAATCTCGGCTTCGTCGTCGAGACCGAGCGCCAGGTCGAGGCGCATCTCGACGAGCATCTCGAGCACACCGGGCTGCCGGCGCAGGATGCGCGCAGCCGCGCGATCGTCGCGGTCATGAAGGACGACGAAGCGCGCCATGCCGAGCACGCGCTCGCGGCCGGCGCACGCCGGCTGCCGCGACCGATTCCGGACCTCATGCGCTTCGCCGCGGCAACGATGAAAACCGTCGTCTACCGCCTCTGATAGCGCTCCGCGCCGGCCGTCACGGCAGGCAGGCACTGAACGCGCTGCGGAAGATGTAGTCGCTGTTGCCCGTGATGCCGAACGTGTCGCTGTTGTCGCTCGTGCGTCCCGCGGCGCTGGCGGTCAGACGCAGATTCGAACCCGGCGTGTAGAGCGCGACGTTCGTGAACGTGGCCACGCCGTTGACGACGGTGACGGGACCGCCGCCGTGCACGGGGCTGGTCGTACAGGTCGAGCGCGTCAGTTGCACCTGGGTCGCGTTGTCGCTGGTCACGAGATTGCCGCCGTTGTCTTCGACGCGCACGGTGATCGCCGGCATGACAGCGCCGGCCTGCACGGTAGAGGGCTGCTGCGCGAACGCGAGCGTCGTCGGCGCGCCGGTCGTCACGTTGAACGACGCGCTCGTGGCCGCGGGCAGCGTGCCGCCGGTCGCGCGCAGCGTGTAGCCGGTGCCGCCGAGATTGATGCGCAGATTGCTCCAGGTCGCTACACCCTGCACGAACGACGCGTTGCCGCCGTTGCCGAGCACCGCGCTGCCGCCGTTCGGGTCGTGGCCGATCGCGATCGAACCCGCCGCGAGCAGACCGTTCGGCACGAGCAGGCCTTCGTCGTCGAGCACGCGCACTTTGACGGCCGGCGTGATCGCTGCATTCACCGCGGTGTTGACCGGCGCCTGCAGGAACGCGAGCGTGTTTTCGCGCTGGAAACGCAGGCGGCCGTAGCCGTACTGATAGTCGCGCCCGGTCGTGCCGAGATCGTTGCTGCCGGTCGCGGCCAGCGTGCGCAGCGGCATCACGATCCAGGTGTCGAGTTGCGCCGCGGTCGTCGGGATGCCGTTGCGCTGCATCAGCAGCGCGGCCATGCCGGCGACGTGCGGCGTCGCGGCCGAGGTGCCGGTGAAGCTCGTCGCCGGAATCGGGTTCGTGCCGCCGACGCCGTAGCTCACCGTGCTGACGTTGTCGTAGCTCGCGACGTCGGGCTTGAGATTGGGATCGCTGCCCGGACTCGTCGACGGCAGTCCGCCGCCGGCCGCGAGCACCGGGCCTTCGGAACTGAACGGCTCCTGCGGATTCGTGCCCGCGGTCGCGACGTTGATCGCACCGATCGACAGCACGTTCGGCGAATCGGCCGGAAAGCCGAGACTGCGCGCGGTCACGCGCGTGTCGAGCGGGATATTCGTGAACACTTCCAGATTTTCGCGCGTGGTCGTGCCGGCGACGCGCATGACGGCGACGCCGAACACGGCGCTGTTGGCCGGGCAGCCGCTCGTGCTGCCGCTCGCGGTAAACACGACCTGCTCCTGCGGCGTCTGCCCGGCGCCGCCGTTCTGCAGGAACGTCGACTGCGCGACCGGCAGCGATTCCCAGGTCGTGCCGCTGGTCGCACGATAGAGATAAAGGTCGTAGTTGCGGTTGGAGCCCGGCGAGACCCAGTTGTTCCAGTACAGGTCCACCGCGATCGTCTCGCCGGCCGGAATGCAGTACGCCGTGCCGGAGCCGTTGCCGAACGCGTTGAAGCGCGTGTTCGAGCCGGCCCAGGTGTGGAATGCGGCATTCGGCGAAGTCGCCGACGTGAACAGACCGTCCCAGTGCTGCTGGCGCTCGTTGCCCGCCGCGTTCACGACGAGCACGCCGCGGTTGCGCGCCCAGCCGGCCGCTTCGGCGATCGAACCCGGCAACGCGGTGCCGTCGCCCTTGCCGTCGAGCGGTGCGCCGAGCGATGCGGAGATGATCTGCGCGCGCACCGATCCGGACGATCCGCCGGCATTCGTCAGATTGGCCGCATCGAGAATCGCGCGGCGCCAGTCGCCGACGGTGATCGTGTCGTAGGCACGGAAGTTCGCGCCGGTCGCGACGTCATACGCGATTTCGAGCGTCGCATTGCCGTGGCGCACGTTCATGCAGCCGAAGCTCGACGGCGAGCACTGGGCCGGCGGCGAAGCGAAGGTCTTGTAGTCGAGCAGCGTGACGCGCGCATCCGGCGGCCAGTCCTGCGAGGCCTGCAGCGAATTCACTTCGTTGCCGTTGTTGTCGAAGCTGTCGATCATCGCGATGACGATGCCGCTGCCATTGAGCGCGGGCGAAGCCGACTGCCAGAGATTCGCGCGTCCCGCGGCAACGCCTTCGCTCGTGCGGTTGCCGATCAGCGGCCGCACGAGTCGCGCCGGCGCGATGCTGACGACGTCGGCGTCGCGCGCGAGGTCGTGGAGCCGGTCGCGCGCGATGCTGGCTTCGACACGATCGACCGCCAGCACATTGCGGATTTCCGCGGAGGCGCGGGTCAACGCCTGTTCGGCCCGCTGCAGACCGGCATCCGCGCGGAAACGCAGTTCGACGAGAACGCGGTCCCCGGCGCTCAGCGCGGCCGGCAGCCGCGCCGCATCGCCGGCCGGATTGGCGCGCAGCTGCGCGTGGACCTTGCGCGCGGCGTCGGCGGGCTCGAGCGTGAGCAGGGCGTAAGGCTCGGCCAGCGCGGGCAACGTGGCGAGCGCCGCGAACGGGGCGGCAAGGCAGGCGAAACGGCGAAACGAAGCGCGCGACATGGTTCGAAGAGGCGGCGACGGAGATGGCGCGGATGCTAGCAGCGGTCCCGTTCGCCAACCGTAAACCGGATTCAGGTTTGGGTGCGAGGCGCTCCCCGATTCCCGCCCCCCAACGAAAAAACCCGGCCGGGGCCGGGTTTTTGTTCGGAGCGCCAGCTCAGCTGAGGTTGCGACCGTGGAACAGCTCTTCGATCTCGTACTTGAGCTGCTGTTCGATGCGGATGCGTTCCTTGAACGACAGGT
>CAMLLF010000366.1 GCA_946480705.1 uncultured Lysobacteraceae bacterium
TAGCGACGGCGAGATCGGCCTGCGGCGCGATGGCGGCCTCGGGCGTGCCGAGCATCGCGACGCGCAGCCGCTCGATCGAAACGAAGGCCGGCGCCGCGGCCGCGACCTGCGCCGTGTGATCCGCGGGCGGCGCCGCATCGTGATGGCGGATCGCCGCGTCGATCAGGCCGTCGACGAGGCGGAGGTCCGGACCGCCGCCGCCGCGAGGATTCACGCGTCGCGTCAGCGGGTGGCGCGCCTCGCCCTTCGCCCAGCGCGCCAGTTCCTCGCCCCACCAGGTGAGCTTGCCCGTCGCGACCGAAATCTCCGGGAGATGGAACGTCGCCTGCACGAGTTCGTGCGCGACGCATTCGAACGCGAGCAGCGACGCGTCCCGGCGCGCCAGCAGCGGACCGACGATGTGGAACTCCGGATACGCCTGTTCGAGCTTCGCGACGAAGCTCGCCACGTCGGCCGGCAGGTCGTTCATGCAGCCTCGGACTGCAGCGCGCGATGGAGTTCGTCAGCGCTCGCCGCGACCCAGTCGGCACGCCAGGCATGCGGGTCTTCGCCGTCGAGGTAACCCCAGGCCGCGGCGACCGTCAGCAGTCCGGCCGCGCGGCCGGCATCGATATCGCGCCGGTCGTCGCCGACGTAGACGCAGCGCTGCGGCGCGACGCCGGCGAGTTCGCACGCGCGCAGCACCGGCGCCGGATCGGGCTTGCGCACGCTCAGGCAATCGCCGCTGACGAGCGCTGCACTGCGCTGCGCCCAGCCGAGCCGATCGAGCAGCGGCCGCGCGAGCCAGCCCGGCTTGTTCGTGACCACGCCCCAGCGCGCGCCGCGTGCTTCGATCGCGGCGATCAGCGCCTCGACACCGTCGAACGGCCGCGACAGCGCGGCGATGTCGGCCGCGTAGATATCGAGAAACCGCGGCAGCAGTTCTTCGTAACGCGTGTCGTCGAGCCCAGGCAGGCCGCGCCGCAGCATCGCCCGCCCGCCCTTGGAAACGACGCTGCGCACGGCGACGGCATCGGGATCGGCTTGGGCGAGTTCGCGGCAGAGCCGCTGCATCGCGGCGACGAGGTCCGGCGCCGAGTCGACGAGCGTTCCGTCGAGATCGAACAGCACGGCGTCGATGGCGCGACCGAGCAGCCTCATGCCGGTTTGCGCGCGCAGGCGAGGTAGTTCACCGCGACCGACGATACGAGCCGGGCCCGCCGCGTCAGCGGGTTGTAGTCGAGACCGCGCAGGTCTTCGAGTTCGAGTCCGCTCGCGCGCAGCGCCGCGGCCATTTCGCTCGGCTTGATGAACTGGCGATAGTGGTGAGTGCCGCGCGGCAGCAGCCGCAGCAGGTATTCCGCACCGACGATGCCGAGCGCAAACGCCTGCGGCGTCCGGTTGAGCGTCGAGGCGAACCAGCGTCCGCCGGGCTTGAGCAGCCGCGCGCAGGCATCGACGATGCTGCCCGGGTCGGGAACGTGTTCGAGCATTTCCATGCAGGTGATCGCGTCGAAGCTGCCGGGCTGCTCGGCGGCGAGCGCTTCGGCGCTGATCTCGCGATAGTTCACCGTGACGCCGCTCTCGTACAGATGCAGGCGAGCGACATCGAGCACGCCGGGCGCGAGATCGATCGCGGTCACCTCGGCACCGGCTGCCGCGAGCGCTTCGCTGAGCAGGCCGCCGCCGCAGCCGACATCGAGCACGCGCGCGCCGCGCAGGCTCGTGCGCTCGGCGACGTAGGCGAGCCGCACCGGGTTCAGATCGTGCAGTGGGCGGGATTCGCCGTTGGGGTCCCACCATCTGCTCGCCAGACGATCGAACTTGGCGGTTTCGCTGCGATCGACGTTTTCGTTTGCTGTCATTTCTGCAAGTCCGTCGGACATCAGTTGCGCAGGCGTTCGCCCCATTCGCGCGCCTTTGCGCGGAGCGCACTTTCATCCATGTCGACGAGCACGCCGCCGACGAGCTTGGCCGCCCCGGCGATCCAGACATCGCTGACCTGATGCCGCCCGCAGGCGTAGACGAGCTGCGACACGACGTTGAACACGGGCACGGTTTCGAGCGCGTCGAGGCGCACTGCAGCGAGATCGGCGGATTTCCCCGGCTCGATCGAGCCGATGCGATCGCCCCAGCCGAGCGCCCTGGCCGCGTTCAGGGTCGCGGCGCGCAGCGTCGACGCCGCATCGAACGCGCTCGCGTCGCCGGACACGCCCTTCGCCAGCAGCGCGGCCGTCCGCATCTCGCCGAACATGTCCAGATCGTTGTTGCTCGCGCAGCCGTCGGTGCCGAGCGCGACGTTGACTCCGGCACGCCGCAGCGTTTCCGCGGCGCAGAATCCGCTCGCGAGTTTCAGGTTCGACTCGGGACAGTGCACGACCGACACGCCCGCATCGGCGCACAGACGAATCTCGGCGTCGTCGAGCTGGGTCATGTGCACGGCGATCAGGTGATCGTTGACGATGCCGAGCCCCTGCAGCCGCGCGAGCGGCCGCACGCCGTGCTCGCGCCGCGAATCCTCGACTTCCTGCGCAGTCTCGTGCACATGCACGTGGACCGGGATGTCGAGCTGATCCGACAGCATGCGCACGCGCTCGAAGCTCTCGTTGCTGACCGTGTACGGCGCATGCGGCGCGAACGCCGTGCCGATCAGCGTATCGCCGCGGTACTCGTCGTGCACCGCGAGCGCCTTGTCGAAGTATTCGTCGCGCGAGCGCGCCCAGGCGCTCGGGAATTCGATCAGCGGCAGGCCGACGAGCGCGCGAAATCCGTGCCGGCGGTAGGTCGCCGCCTGCGCATCGGGGAAAAAATAGTTTTCGTTGCAGCAGGTCGTGCCGCCGCGCAGCATCTCGGCGATCGCGAGCGTCACGCCGTCATCCACGAATTCGGCGCTCATCGCACGCGCTTCGGCCGGCCAGATGTGCTCGCGCAGCCAGGTCATCAGCGGAAGATCGTCGGCGATGCCGCGCATCAGCGTCATCGGATTGTGCGTATGCGCGTTCACGAGTCCCGGAATCAGCACATGCTCGTCGAGCACACGCGTCTCGCGCGGCGCATACCGGCTGCGTGCCTGCGCGATCGGCAGCAGATCCCGCACGAGGCCGTCGTCGACGACGACGGCATGATCGCCGAGGACCACGCCGTGAGGTTCTACCGGCACTATCCAGCGGGCTTCGATCAGAAGGTCGACAGCGGTCGGTTCGGACGAACTCACACGCGGCTCCTTTGCTTGTGCGATCGGCGCATCATGGGGGCGGAAACGAAAAAGGGAAACCCGCTCGCACGGATTTCCCCCGAGATTCGCCGGCGATGAGTCACATTGCCGCAGCGGCGCCTTTTACTTGACGCGCGAAACGTATTCGCCGGTGCGCGTGTCGACGCGGATCTTCTCGCCCTGGGCCACGAACAGCGGCACGCGGACCACGGCGCCGGTTTCGAGCTTGGCCGGCTTGCCGCCGCCGCCGGAGGTGTCGCCGCGGACGCCCGGATCGGTCTCGGCGATTTCGAGTTCGACGAAGTTCGGTGCGGCGACCGTCAGCGGCGCGCCGTTCCACAGCGTGACGACGCAGGTTTCATTGCCCTTGAGCCACTTGGCCGCATCGGCCATCGCGGCTTCCTCGGCGCCGACCTGCTCATGCGTTTCCGGATGCATGAAGTGCCAGAACTCGCCGTCGGAGTAGAGATATTCCATGTCCGTGTCCATGACGTCGGCCGGCTCCAGCGAATCGGTCGCCTTCATCGTCAGCTCGACGACGCGGCCCGACTTGATGTTGCGGTAACGGACGCGCGTGAATGCCTGGCCCTTGCCCGGCTTGACGTATTCGGTGTCGGTGATGACGCACGGCTCGTTGTTCACGATGATCTTCATGCCGTTCTTGACGTCATTCATGCCATAGCTGGCCATGGGTCGCTCCTGCAGGGGAATCGCCGCCGATCTGCGGCTACAATGGTCGATTGGCCGTGAAGCCGGAAATTCAAGCCCGCGATGATAACCGCTAACCGCCAGCTCGCGCAGCCACCGGCGCCCCGCTGGCAGCAGCTCTGGCGCGATGCCGTCACCGACCCGTACGAGCTGCTGCGCCTGGTCGGTCTGGCGAATCAGGCCGAGCGGCTGCTTCCCGAAGGGGATGCCGGGTTCCCGCTGCGCGTCCCGCGCGGCTTCGTCGCCCGCATGCAGTACGGCGACGCCACCGACCCGCTCCTGCTGCAGGTACTGCCGCAGCACGCCGAACGCCTGGCCCAACCCGGCTTCGCCGTTGACGCCGTCGGCGACCACGCGGCACGTTCGGCACACGGGGTCCTGCAGAAATACGCCGGACGCGCGCTGCTGATCGCCACCGGTTCCTGCGCGGTCAATTGCCGCTACTGTTTCCGCCGGCATTTTCCCTATGCCGAGGAAACCGCCGCGGCCAATCGCTGGCGCGAGGCGCTCGCAGCCATCGCCGCGGATCCGGGCATCAGCGAGGTCATCCTCTCGGGCGGCGACCCGCTGTCGCTGTCCGACGCAAAGCTTGCCGAACTCGGCCGCGCGCTCGTCGCGATTCCGCACGTGCACCGCCTGCGTATTCACACGCGCCTGCCGGTCGTTCTGCCCGAGCGCGTCGACGCCGGGCTGACCGGCTGGCTCGCGTCGCTGCCGCTGCAGAAAGTCGTCGTGCTGCACGCCAATCACACCAACGAGTTCGACGCTTCGGTCGACCTCGCCTGCACCCGCCTGCGCGAGGCCGGATGCACGCTGCTGAACCAGGCCGTGCTGCTGAGAGGCGTCAACGATGATGCCGACGCGCTCGCTGCGTTGTCGGAGCGGCTGTTCGAGGCCGGCGTGCTGCCGTACTACCTGCACCAGCTCGACCGCGTTCTCGGTGCCGCGCACTTCGAAGTGGACGATGCGACCGCGCGCGCGCTCGTCGAAACCATGCGCCACCGGCTGCCGGGCTATCTCGTCCCCCGCCTGGTGCGCGAGATCGCCGGCGAACCGTCGAAGTCGCCGCTGTGAC
>CAMLLF010000367.1 GCA_946480705.1 uncultured Lysobacteraceae bacterium
CGCGCGACCCGGCCTCTCCGGTGCGTCCATTCGGCACGCGGCAAGGACTGGCCGCCGATGCGATCGGCGAGATCGCCGAGGACGAGCGCGGCCTGGTCTGGGTCAGCACGACCGTCGGCATCAGCCGCATCGATCCCGACAGCGGACGCATCGTCAATTTCGGGCGCCATGCCGGCGCGCTGTCGCGCGGCTACTGGGCGCGCTCGATGGCGCAGCTGCCCGACGGACGCATCGCCTTCGGCGGTCTGGACGGACTGACGCTCGTCGATCCGCGCAGCGTGAGTCTCGCGCCGCCCGCGGCGCCGATCGTCACGAGCCTGCTGCTCAACAACGTGCCGGCGGAGCTGCGCTGGCGCGACGCGAATTCGCCGCTTGCGCGCAACCTGGTCCGCGGCGGCGACGTCGCGCTGCGCCACGACGACGACAACGTCACGTTCGAATTCGTGTCGCCGTATTTCGCCGGCGCGGAATCGCTGCGCTACGCGTACCGGCTCGACCCGCATGACGCGCGCTGGATCGAAGCCGACCACCGCCGCCTGTTCGCGACCTATACCGACCTTTCCGCCGGCAACTATCGGCTGCGCGTGCGCGTGCGCCGCGATGCCGAGGACTGGATCGCGCAGGAAGGCGGCGTGACCGTCGTCGTCGCGGCCGCGCCGTGGGCCTCGCCCTGGGCGTTCGTGCTGTATGCGGCGCTGGCCGGCGCCGGCGCGTTCGTCGTCGCGCAGCGGCTGCGCGCGAGCCGGCGCGCGCGCGAACAGGTGCAGGAACGCATCCAGCTCAGCGAGGAACGCCTGAAGCTCGCGCTGACCGGCAGCGGCAGCGAACTCTGGGACATCGACCTGCCGAGCGGCCGCATGCACCGCGAGAACCGCATGGAGCACGTCGCCGCGACCGCCGACGCGGCGGAACAATCCCTGTCGGGTTTCCGGCCGTTCGTGCATCCCGACGATCTGGACGCGTTCGAGGCACAGCTTGCGGCGCACCTGCGCGGGCAGACGCCGGTGTTCGAGGCGAGCTACCGCACGCCGGACCGGCAGCAGGAATGGGTCTGGCTGCTCACGCGCGGACGCGTCGTCGACGTCGACGAACGCGGCCACGCGCGGCGCATGAGCGGCATCACCCAGGACATCACCGCGCTCAAGCGCGCCGAGGCCGCGCTGCGCGCGCTCAACGAGGAACTGGAGCTGCGCGTGGAGCGGCGCACGTCCGATCTGCGCGCGGCCAACGTCGAGCTGCAGCACACGCTCGACCGGCTCACGCTGACCCAGCGGCAACTGCTCGAATCGGAAAAACTCGCCTCGCTCGGCGGCCTCGTCGCCGGCATCGCGCACGAGATCAACACGCCGCTCGGCGTCGGCATTACGGCAGCCTCGCACCTGGCCGAGGAAGCGACGCGCCTGACGCGCCTGCTGCAGCAGGACCGACTCGGCCGCGGCGATCTCGATCGCTTCCAGCAGACCGCCTGCGAAAGCGCGGAGATGATCCTGCGCAATCTGCGCCGCGCCGACGCGCTCGTGAAAAGCTTCAAGCAGGTCGCCGTCGACCAGTCGACCGAAGACCGGCGCGTGGTCGAACTCGGCGCCTGCGTCAGCGAGATCCTGACGACACTCGGTCCCACGCTGAAGAAGACGCCGCATCGCGTCGAGCTGGTCTGCGCGCAGCCCGTGGTCTGCGAGACCGCGCCGGGCGCGCTGTATCAGATCGTGACGAATCTCGTCATGAATTCGCTGATTCACGGCTTCGCCGACGGTCGTCCCGGGCGTATCGTCGTTGCCGTGACGCGCGACGCGGGCGCGGTCGCGATCGATTACCGCGACGACGGCGTCGGCATGGACGAAGCGACGCGCGCGCGCATCTTCGATCCGTTCTTCACGACGCGGCGCGGGCAGGGCGGATCGGGACTCGGCATGCATATCGTCTACAACCTCGTCACCCAGTCGCTCGGCGGGTCGATCCGCGTCGACAGTGCGGCGGGCCAGGGCATCGAGGTCGCCATCCGTTTCGGCGGCGAGCGGCATGGCGCGGGCTGAGCGCCTCGGCCGCCGCCTCTTCGCACGCGTGGCCGCCGCGATCGCGTGCGTCGCGATCGCGGCCGGTGCACTGCCGTTCGCAGCGCCGGCGGCCGCGCGCGTGGAAACCGAGGCCGTGCGCTTCCGCAACTACGACGTCGAGGACGGCCTGTCGCACGGCCGCGTCAGCGCGCTCGCACAGGACCGCAGCGGCTATCTCTGGATCGGCACGCGCGACGGCCTCAACCGCTTCGACGGCAAGCGCTTTCGCATCTACCGCCACGATGCCGAAGATCCGGACAGTCTGCCCGACAACGTGATCATGTCGCTCGCCATCGGCGAGGACGGCACGCTGTGGATCGGCACCGCCGGCGGCGGGCTCGCGCGCTACGACGAGGAACGTGATCGCTTCCAGACGTTCCGTGCCGGCATCGCGAGCGGCCTCGCCAACGACTACATCCGCATCCTGCAGCCCGCGCCCGGCGGCGAACTCTGGGTCGGCTGTTTCGGTGCGACCCTGCAGCGATTCGATCCACGCCGCGGTCTGGCGCGCGACCTGGTGCTGGGACGCTTGCCGGAGCTGCAGCGCGTCCATCGCGTACTGACGTTGCCCGACGACGCCGGCTTCGCGTTCGTGGTCGAGGACCGCCTGCTGCTGTGGGACGGCCATTCGACGGCGCTCAAGTCCCTGTTCGCACCGCAGCCCGGCGAAGTCGACCCGAACCTCGAATGGGCCGTGGTCGACCAGGACCGCCGGCTCTGGCTCGGCAATCTCGACGGCACGCTCGTGCGCGCCGATCTCGACGGCAACGTGCGCGCGCGCTATCGGCCGGGCGAGGGGCTGCGTTCGGGCGGCGCGCGCATCCTGCTGCAGACGCGCAGCGGCGACATCTGGCTCGGCATGAGCAGCGGCATCGCGCGCTACGACGCTGCGAACGACCGGTTCGTCGAAGTCGTGAACGACGATTCCGATCCGATCAGCCCGCCGAGCGACGTCCTGCTGCTGTTTGAGGATCGCGACGGCCT
Source organism: uncultured Lysobacteraceae bacterium (assembly GCA_946480705.1). The sequence continues at coordinate 3,039 of CAMLLF010000367.1, forward strand.
GCTCTGGGCCGGCAGCGCCGCGCGCGGCGTCGGCATGCACGATCCGGCGAGCTAGGCGATTTCTGTCTACCGCCGCCGCGCGAACGATCCGATCTCGTTTCCGCCGGGCGCGGTGCAGGCCGTCGCGGCAGCACCCGACGGTACCTTGTGGCTCGGCTACGGCGGCGGCGGACTCGTCCATCTTCGGCCCGGCGGCGGCATCCTGCGGCGATACCGCCACGAAGCCGGCGACGAGACGAGCCTGGCCAGCGACGCGATCGCGGCGCTCGCATTCGGACGCGACGGCTCGCTGTGGATCGGCCACGACAATCACGGCCTCGACCGGCTGGCGCCGGGCGCGACCGCGTTCCGCCACTACCGCCGGCGCGCCGGCCAGCCTTCGTCATTGCCCGGCGATCTGATCAACGACCTCTATGTCGACGCCGACGACACGCTGTGGGTCGGCAGCGACGGCGGCGGGCTCGGCAGCCTTTGCGGCGGATGCGAAACATTTCAGACGTATACATTGGGCGGCGACCCGTTCGACCTGTCGGTCGCGACCGTCACCGGCATTGCCGAAACGCCGGATCGCGCGATCTGGTTCGGCCTGTTCGGCGGCGGTGTCGCGCGTCTCGCGCCCGACCGCCGGCAGGTGCGGCGCTTCTCCGCCACGGCGCCTCCGGGCGCCGGGCCGCGCAACGACGTCGTGCGCGTCGTCCACGCGAGTCGCGACGGCAGTCTCTGGGCCGGCGGCAGCAACGGCCTGGACCGCATCGTCTACGACCGCGGCAGCGCCGTGCGCTTCGAGGTCCAGCCCTGGCAGACGGTCGACGGCTCGCGCAGCATCACGTGCATCGTCGACGACGACCGCGGACGCCTGTGGCTCGGCACGGTCGACGGCCTGATGCTGCGCGATGTGGCGGCAGCGCCGACGCCGCGCCGCGCCGACCTGCTCAACGGACTGGATCGCCGCGGCTACATCAGGAATGCCTGCCGCGCCGCGCGCGGGCAGCTCTATCTCGGCGGTCCGCACGGTCTCGTCGTGTTCTCGCCGGCGCAACTGCCGTCGCCGCCGCCGATCGGCCCGCTCGTGCTCGATGAACTGCTGCTGTTCAATGCGCCCGTGCGTCCGCGGCCCGACGACGGCGACGCGCTGCTCAAGCGCACGCTCGCGCATTCCGAGCGCGTGCGCCTGGGGCATCGCGACGCCGTGTTCGGCTTCAGCTTCGCCGCGCTCGACTACCGCTCGGCCGATCGCGTGCGCTACCGCTATCGCCTGGACGGCCTGCATGCGGACTGGATTCCGACCTTGCCCGACCAGCGCAGCGTGACGTTCTCGGGCGTGCCCGCGGGCAGTTACCGCTTTCGCGTACAGGCGCAGCGCGACGGCGGCGAACCGCGCGAGACCGGCGTCGACGTCGCCATCGCGCCGGCACCGTGGCGTTCGGGCTGGGCCTATGCGGGCTACGCTCTGCTGCTGGCCTTCGCGATCGGCCAGGTGCTGCGGCGCAGCCAGCAGCGGCTGGGCTACGCGCGCCACGTCGCGGCGACGATACAGCGCAGCGAAGAAGCGCTGCGCCGCCTCAACGACGAACTCGAATCGCGCGTCGCGCAGCGCACCGCGGACCTGAGCCGCAGCAACCTCGAACTGCAGGCGACGCTCGACCAACTGCGCCGCGCGCAGCGCCAGCTCGTCGAGGCGGAGAAGCTCGCCTCGCTCGGCGGTCTCGTCGCCGGCATCGCGCACGAGATCAACACGCCGCTCGGCGTCTGCCTGACGGCGGCGTCGCATCTGCAGGCGCAGGCGGCGCAATTGCGTACGCGGCTGACATCGGGCGAGCTGCGCCGGTCGGAACTCGACGAGTTCCAGCAGGCCGCCTGCGAAGGCAGCGACATCATCCTGCGCAACCTGCAGCGCGCCGACCGGCTCGTGCGCAGCTTCAAGCAGAC
>CAMLLF010000368.1 GCA_946480705.1 uncultured Lysobacteraceae bacterium
CGATGCTCGGCATCCTCGCGATCATGATCATCCTGCTCGCCGTGCTCGCGCTCGTCGTGGTCAAGGCGCTCGCCGAAAGTCCCTGGGGCACGTTCACGGTCGCGGCCACCATACCCATCGCGATCTTCATGGGCATCTACATGCGCTACCTGCGGCCCGGGCGCATTCTCGAAGCCTCGCTGATCGGCCTCGTGCTGCTGTTCGCGTCGATCTGGGCCGGCGGCCACGTCGCCGCCGATCCGGAATGGGCCAAGGCGTTCACCTTCGACGGGCGCCAGCTGTCGTGGCTCATGATCGCCTACGGCTTCGTCGCGTCGGTGCTGCCGGTCTGGTTCCTGCTCGCGCCGCGCGACTATCTGTCGACCTTCCTGAAGATCGGCACCATCGTCATCCTTGCGCTCGCGATCTTCGTCGTGCGGCCCGACCTGCAGATGCCGGCGCTGACGCGCTTCATCGACGGCAGCGGCCCGGTCTGGTCGGGCAGCCTGTTCCCGTTCCTGTTCATCACGATCGCCTGCGGTGCGGTATCGGGCTTCCACGCGCTGATTTCCTCGGGCACCTCGCCGAAGATGATCGCGAACGAAGCGGACATCCGCCTGATCGGCTACGGCGGCATGCTGATGGAGGCATTCGTCGCGATCATGGCGCTGGTCGCCGCCGCGGCGCTGCAGCCCGGCATCTATTTCGCGATGAACAGTCCCGCCGCGGTGCTCGGCGGCACGGTGGAATCCGCCGCGCAGGCGATCAGCCAGTGGGGCTTCGTCGTCACGCCGGAAATGCTGAGCCAGACCGCGCGCGACATCGGCGAAAGCACGATCCTCTCGCGCACCGGCGGCGCGCCTACGCTCGCCGTCGGCATGGCGCAGATCCTCCACGACGTCATCTCCGGCGAAGGCATGATGGCGTTCTGGTACCACTACGCGATCCTGTTCGAAGCGCTGTTCATCCTGACCACGATCGACGCCGGCACGCGCGTCGGTCGCTTCATGATCCAGGACCTGCTCGGCACCGTGCACGCGCCGCTGCGCCACACCGAGTCGTGGATCGGCAACCTGGTCGCAACCGCGCTGTGCGTCGCGGGCTGGGGCTGGTTCCTGTACCAGGGCGTCGTCGATCCGCTCGGCGGCATCAACACGCTGTGGCCGCTGTTCGGCATCGCCAACCAGATGCTCGCCGCGATGGCGCTGATCTTCGCCTGCGCCGTGCTGATCAAGATGAAGCGCGACCGCTATGTCTGGATCGTCGCCGTGCCGACGACGTGGCTCGTGATCTGCACGCTCGTGGCGAGCTGGCAGAAGCTGTTCCATGACAATCCGAAGATCGGCTTTCTCGCCAACGCCAAGCGCTTCGCCGAAGCCGCCGCACGCGGCGAAGTGATCGCGCCGGCCAAGAGCGTGGAGCAGATGCAGCGCGTCGCGTTCAACAACTATCTCGACGCGGGCCTCTGCGCGCTGTTCGCGTTCATCGTCGTCGTCACGCTGTTCTTCGGCATCCGCGCGGCACTCGCGGCCCGGCGCAACAGCACGGCGACCGCGCTCGAAACGCCGTACGTCGCGGCGGCCACGGTCGGCGGCTGATGCGCGCGACCACTGCCGCGCTGCGCACGTTCTGGCGCCAGCTTTGCGAGACCGCAAGGCTGGCCGTCGGCGTGCCCGACTACGGCACCTACCTGCGCCACCACCGCGAACGCCATCCGGACGTCGAACCGCTGAGCTACGAGGCGTTCTTCGCCGATCGCGTCGAGGCGCGCTACGGGCGCGGGCGGTCGCGCTGCTGCTGACGCAGGTTCGGCTGAGCCGCCGGCGAAGCCGACATCGAGCCGTCGCTCCCGGCGATCATCCATCGGAGCACCCAGGCACAGCCGTCGGAACGGCTTCGCGACGCCTACCCGCGGGCATGGGTTCCTTGCCGCGGGCACACCGCGACGGCGGGCTTCGCCGGCGGCGCAGCCCAGCCTGCGTGGCGGCGTTCCGCCTCGACACAGGTTCCCACCGCGCCCGAATGCACGGGATAATCCGCGACCCCGCCCGTCTGGATCGCCCACCTGATGCATTTCACCCCCGGTCAACGCTGGATCTCCAATGCCGAACCCGAACTGGGTCTCGGCACCGTCTTGCGCATCGAGGGGCGCAGCATCCAGGTCCTGTTCGCGAAAGCCGGCGTGCTGCGCCACTACGCGACGCACGCCGCACCGCTGGTCCGCGCCGAATTCCGCGTCGGCCAGAAGGTCAGCGGCAAGGGCGAAAGCTTCACGGTCGAGCGCGTCGAGACGCACCACGGCCTCATGCACTACCACGGCGGCGGCCATACGCTCGTCGAAGGCGAACTGGACGACGTACAGAGCCTCTCGCAGGCCGACGAACGCCTGCTGTCGGGACGGCTCGACCGGCCCGACCGCTTCGATTTCCGCCTCGAAGCGCTGAACCGCCGCGCCGGCGCGCGCCGCGGCATCGACTTCGGCCTGGGCGCCGCGCGCATCGCGCTCGTGCCGCACCAGCTGCGCGTCGCGCAGATCGGCGCGAGCCGCCGGCCCGTGCGCGCGCTGCTCGCCGACGAAGTCGGCCTCGGCAAGACCATCGAAGCCGGCATGATCCTCGCGCGGCTGCTGGCCTCCGGCCGCGTCGAACGCGCGCTGGTGCTGCTGCCGGAGCCGCTGGTGTACCAGTGGTTCGTCGAGCTGCTGCGTCGTTTCAATCTGCAATTCTCCATTTTTGACGAAGAGCGCTGCGCCGCGATCGAACTCGGCGGCGACGCGCGCAATCCGTTCGAGGACGAGCAGCTCGTCATCACCGATCTCGCCTTTCTCGCCGGCAACCGCCGTCGCGCCGAACAGGCCGTCGCCGCGGGCTGGGACCTGCTCGTCGTCGACGAGGCGCATCACCTGGCCTGGACGCCGCAGGCCGCGAGCCCCGAATACGCGCTCGTGGAGACCCTCGCGGCCGCGACGCCGGGCGTGATCCTGTTGACCGCGACGCCGGAACAGCTCGGCCGCACCGGCCATTTCGCGCGCCTGCGCCTGCTCGACCCGGCGCGCTACCACGACCTCGAACGCTATGTCGCCGAAGCCGACGGCTATCTCGCGCTGTCGCAGATCGCGGCGAAGCTCGGCGACGGCGCCGCGCTGACGGCGGGCGAACGCAGCGAACTCGCCGCGCGCCTCGGCGACGACGCCGCGAGCCAGGCACTGCTCGCGGATCTCGACGACGCCGGCGCGGCCGGCCGGCTGCTCGACGCGCTGATCGACCGCCACGGCACCGGCCGCGTGATGTTCCGCAATCGCCGCGCCGTCGTCGGCGGCTTCCCCAGGCGCGTACCCGCGATCGACATCCTCGACGGCGCCGCGCTCGACGACGACCAGCGCCAGCGCCTGCTGACCGAATTCCTGTCCGACATCCAGCAGCCGCCGTCGCAGCACGAATACGACTACACCGCCGATCCGCGCCTGCCCTGGCTGATCGGCGCGCTCGAGCACGCGCCGCGCGACAAGTTCCTGCTGATCTGCCGCAGCCAGGCCAAGGTGCTCGCGCTCGAAGAAGCCGTGCGCACGCGCAGCGGCATTTCGCTCGCGCGCTTCCACGAAGGCCTGTCGATCGTGCACCGCGACCGCAATGCGGCGTATTTCGCCGACCCGGAAGGCGCACGCCTGCTGATCTGTTCGGAAATCGGCTCGGAAGGCCGCAATTTCCAGTTTGCGCACCATCTGATCCTCTGGGACGTGCCGCTCGATCCCGACCTGCTGGAGCAGCGCATCGGCCGCCTCGACCGCATCGGCCAGCAGCACGACATCCAGCTGCATGCGGTCGCGTTCAGCGGCACCGCGCAGCACGTGCTGCTGCGCTGGTACCAGGAAGGACTCGATGCGCTGCGCACGAGCCCGGCCGACGGCCGCGAACTCTACAAGCGCTTCGGCGCCGACTTGGCCGAACGCGCCGCGACGCATGCGCTCGAAGGCACCGACCCCGACCAGGAACTCGACTCGCTGATCGCCGAGACGCGCGCCGCCCACGAGGAACTGTCGCGCCTCGTGCATGCGGGCCGCGACCGCCTGCTCGAACTCGCGAGCAGCCGCGAGGCGCGCGAGGAAACGCTGCGCGCCGCGCTGGCCGCCGGCGACGCCGATCTCGAAACCGAAGACTTCATCCTGCGCCTGTTCGAGCAGTTCGGCATCGAACACGAGGAAACCGGCCCGCGCACCTGGGTGCTCGATCCGGAATACGTGAGTACCGAAGGCCTGTCCGGTCTCAAGGACGGTCCGCAGCAGATCACCTTCGATCGCGCCACCGCGCTCGCGCGCGAGGAACTGCCGCTGCTGCGCAACGATCATCCGCTCGTGATCGGCGCGCTCGACCTGCTGCTCGAAGGCGAACAGGGCAACGCCGCGTTCCTCGTCGACGACGCGCTGCCGCCGCGCACCGTGCTCGTCGAAGCCGTCTACGTGCTCGAATGCATCGCACAGCGCAGCCTCGGCATCGAACGCTTCCTGCCGCCGCTGCCGCTGCGCGTCGTCGTCGACACCAAGCTGCAGGCGCGCGAATACAAGCCCAATCCGGTGTCGCTGAAGAAATCGATCGACCGCGCCGTCGACTTCAACCGCTATCGCAAATTCATCGCCCAGCTCGTGCCGCCGATGCTCGAGCGCTGCGAGGACGTCGCGCGCGACGCCGCGGCCCGCGAGATCGCCGTGGCTGCCGCGACGGCGGATGCCGCGCTCGGCGCCGATGTCGCTCGCCTGCAGGCGCTGCGCGCGGTCAACCCCGCCGTGCGCGCCGAGGAGATCGATGCGATCGCCGAGGAGCGCGCCGCGATCGCCGACGCCCTGCCGCGCGCGCGACCGCGCCTGGATGCCGTGCGCTTCGTCTGCAGCCAGGATTTCCTGAGTCTGCGGTGAGGCAGGCGCGAGTGGAGCGTGAAGAGGAGTGAGAAGCGAGTAAACGCGGACACTCTCGCCGCCACTCGTTT
>CAMLLF010000369.1 GCA_946480705.1 uncultured Lysobacteraceae bacterium
AAGTTGCGGCAGGTCGTGCGACGCTGCAGCAGCGCGTCGAACGCCGTCGTCTGCGGTGAAGGAAGCGGCACGCGCGATCCGGCTGCGGCGTGCGTCTGTACCGGTGGCGGCGGTTCGCCGAGTTTCGCGATGAGGTCCTGCAGCGTCAGATAGCCCGCGCGCTGGTTTTCGTCGCCGGAGCGCACGCCGTTCCAGCAGCCGAAATAATGCTGCGCGGCCGACAGCGTGTGCCAGTTCGCATCGCGCAGCCGGTCGTCGCGCGCGCGGTCCGCAGCGTGTTCGGGTGCGTCGCAGATCAGCAGGCCGCGCGCGACGAGGTCCTGCACGACGGCGGCGCCGTGGTGCGCGGCCAGCGCCGCATAGTCCGTCCAGGTCGTGGACGGTATGCCGGCGAGCAGTGCGGCTTCCTTCGCCGAAACGGCGGTCTCCTCGCGCCGGTGCGGCACGAGCGCGAGCAGCGTCAGCTCGGTGCGCAGTCCGTCGCCGCCGGCCGCGATCGAATCGAGATCGAATTGCACCGACTCGCGCGGCTCGAACATCAGGTGAGCGCAGCGACGCACGTGCATGAGGAATCTCCGGGCCAGTCAGGCGTCTGCGAGCGGGCGAACGCCGATCCGCGGCGACACTATACGAGCGGCACGCGCAGCGACAAGCGCAGGGAAATGCCCGGGAAAAGCGCATTTTCTGAAGGTTCTCGCCGATTGTTGGCCCGTCTCTTGCTGGCTACACTGCGCCGGCCACGGATCGTGGCTATCAGGGGGAAATCGCAATGGCTAGTCTCACGTCCGCGCAGGCGGATGCGCTGCTCGACAAATTGAGTTCCGACGACGACTTTCGCGCGCTGCTGCTCAGCGATCCGGAAAGCGCGCTGAAACAGATCGGTGCGCCGGTCGAACTGGCCGATTGCTTCCGCAAGTGCAAGAAACTCGCGGACCCGTCGACGCTGAAGGCATCGCGCTCGGCGATTCAGCAGCAGCTCGGCACGACGCTGAGCGCGAACATTCACGACCTCAGGGCGGGCTGAGGTCTCTCTCCGCTTTTCAGCACGGCTTCCACGCGCCGCTGCAGCGGCGCGGGAAGTTCCGCTTCGGGCCACAGGCGCAGGAAGGTCGTGAGTTTCTGCACGGCCACGTCGTTTCGTCCCTGGCGCTGGGCGAGTTCGGCCTCGCCGAGCACGGCGAGGTTCGACTCGGCCACATTCAGCGATTTCAGCATCTCGTTGCCGTTGTATTCGGCGTACGCGCGGCCGCGGTGGCGGGCGAGCCACTGCGTTTCGGCGATGGCCGGCTCGAACGCGGCGAGCGCCGCGTGCGCGTCGCGCAGGCCGACATGGACCAGATACAGCTCCGAGCCGTCGACCCGCGCGGTCAGCAGCGCGACGGCCTGCGCCTTGTCGGCGCCGGCGAGTGCGAGCTGCGCCTGCGCGAGCGCGGCCATGTCGGCGACGTAGCGATAGTTGCCGATGTCGGCGTCATCGCCGACTTCCGCGAGCAGCGTACGCGCGAGCGCGTCGTCGCCGCTGCGCGCCGCGAGATAGGCCGCGAAGAACGTGGCGAACAGCGCGTGCTCGCGATCGGGATTCTGCGCGTCGCGCGCGGCGGCGATCTCGCCGCGCGCGAATGCGCCGAGCTGGCGCGAAAACTCCGCGCCCGGCATCGCGACGCCCTGCAGCGAGAGTTTGGTGCCGCGATAGATCCGCGCGAGCAGCGGGCCGACCGGCTTCGCCGCGGCTTCGGCGTCGTCGGCGCGCTTGAGCGCCTCGCGCCATTTGCCCTGGTCGATCGCGAGCGCGATGCGTTCGCGATGCAGCTGCACGTCGTTGGTCGCGATGCCCGTGGGCTTGAGCTCGGCCAGTTCCCTGTCGGCGTCGGCGTAGCGCCGCGCGACCGCGGCCGCGTCGACGTAGCGCACGCCGCCGAGGCCGGCGGCGTTCATTTCCCGCGCGCGGTCCAGGTGCACCTGCGCCTTGGCCGGATCGTCGTTCGCCAGATGCAGCGTACCGAGCAGGTAGTGCGTATTGCCGCTGCGCGGATAGTGCGGCGCGACCGCCTTCTCGGCGATGCGGATCGCCTCGGCGTAGCGGCCGTCGTAGATGTAGATGAAATGCGCGAGGTTCGCGAACGCGGCGTAGTGGTCCGGATACATCTCGCCGAGCAGCGCCCACTTTTTCCGCATGTCGGCCGGCTTGTCGAAGGTCGCCGCGAGCGCGTCCATGTAGAGCTGGTCGCGCACCGGCAGACGCTCGCGCAACGCTTCGGCGCGTTCGATGTCGATCCTCGCGCGCGGCTTGTCGTCGGCGCCGATGCGCAGCGCCGCGCGCGCGAGATAGGCCAGCGCGAACTCCGGATCCAGGCGCAGCGCCTGCTCGTAGAGATCGAGTGCGCTGTCGGCCTTGCCTTCCGTGACGGCCTTGCGCGCGAGCGAATAGGCGCGCAGCGCGTCGAGGTTGCCGGTAGTGACTTTCGCGAGCGGCTGGTTCGTCGCGCCGAGCTGCGCGAGCGATTCGCCGAGGCGGCCGCGCAACTGCTTGTTGATGCGGTCGACCGAGGTCAGCACCGACTCGATGCCTTCGCCTTCGGCCGAGTCGCTGTAGACCGTGGACTGGCTCTGCGGATCGATGATTTCCGCGGTCACGCGCAGCTTGCCGCCGACTTCGGCCACGCTCGGCAGCACGAGCGCGCGCGCCCCTTCGCGCAATGCGACTTCGGCGCCGACGGCCCGGTCGATGCGCGTGCCAGCCGGATCGCGGCGCATGCGGCGTACCGTATCGCGCACCTGCAGGTCTGAAACGACGTTGACGTAGCGCGACTGCTCGACGCTCAGACGCAGCGCCGTGCGCAGCGTGTCGTCGAGTCCGGGCTGGCCGGTCAGGTTCTGCAGGTCGCCGAGCACGACCCAGTCGCGTTCGGCGAACGCGATCGCGGCCGGTGGGCGCAGCACGAGCCAGACGCCGAGCACGATCACGGCGGCGGCGATGCCGGCCTCGATGAACATGGTGCCCGGGCGGCGCCACCAGGGCACTTCGCGCCAGGCCTTGCCCGAGTATGGCGGCTGGCGCAGCGGCGCGATGCCGACCTCGCCGACTTCGTAGACGACCAGCGGCTCGGGCACGCCCTTGAAGCGGTAGCGGCCGTGATTGATCCACCTCGTGCGATCGGCGTTCGCGCCGAGTTCGAGATGCGCGCGCTGCGCGAGGCTGGCGGCCACGCCCGAGACCAGCACCTGTCCCGGCAGCGCGAGCGATGCGAGCCGCGCCGTGACCGGCTTGACCAGGCCCTCGACTTCGAGCGGCTTCGCACCATGGATCACGTCGCCGGGTTCGTTCTGCCAGACCAGCACGTCGCCGACGTGCACGCCGACGCGCGCCTGCAGGGTCAGGCTTTCTTCCTGGCCCAGGCGCATCAGCTCGCGCTGGTAGGCCAGCGAAAACGCGATCGCGTGGATCGGACGCTCGAACAGCACGAGGAAGCCGTCGGTCTTGTCGATCTCCTGGCCTTCGTGGCGCAGCATCAGATCGCGCGTCATGCGGTCGTGCCGGCGCAGTACCTGCGCGGCGCGCTGGTCGCCGAGCCGTTCGACGAGCCCGGTGGAGTCGACGAGATCGCAGAGCGCCAGCGTGCGCAGCAGCGGTGCGCCCTGACGTACGGGCAAAGGCGTTTCCGCGGACGACACCAAGGCATTCATGCCCGAACTCCAGAACGAACAGCGAGCGGCCGGTATTCCCCTAATGCGTTATCGGCGCTGACCGTTGACGGCGCGCACAACAACAATTGGGCCTAGCGCAAAAGTGTACGCCGACGCCTCACGAATGAGCACGTCGGAGTCCTGCGCGGGCCGGTCGTTGATGTTGCGCTGCAGCAAATCGTTCCGTCGGGCGACGGCGTGCCGCGTCAGGCGATGACGCGGTAGTTGTCGCCGCCCTCGCCCTTCACGAGATAGAGCGCGCAGTCGGAATCGCTGTACCAGGCCGACCAGTCGGACGTTTCGTGGCAGAGGCTGCCGCCGACGCTCGCGGTGACGATCAGGCCTTCGGCCGGAGCGTGGAAGCGCAGCGCGCGCACGCCGCCGGCGATCTGCGAGGCGCGGTCGCGCAGTTCCTCGGCATCGCGGATCTGCACGAGCAGCGCGAATTCGTCGCCGCCGAGCCGGCACGGCAGGTCGTTTGCGCCCGCGGCCTGCTGGACTTCGCGCGCGACCGCGCGCAGCGCGATATCGCCGGTCAGGTGCCCGTAGTGGTCGTTGATCTGCTTGAAATGGTCGATGTCGACGAGCAGCAGGCCGAGCCGCAGCGAGGCGTCGCGACGCGTGCGCAGTTCGTCGAGGAAGTGATAGAGGCCGCGGCGGTTGCACAGGCCGGTCAGCTCGTCGGTGCGCACGAGGCGCTCGGCGGTCGAGAGCTGCGTTTGGGTCTGGCGCAGCGAATCGAGCGTGACGAGCAGGTCTTCGTTGCGGCGCTTGAGATTCTGGATGAGCTGCTGTTCGCTCGCGACGAGGTAGGAAAACGAGCGGCGCATGAACTGCGCGAGCAGCGGCGCCTGGGTCTGCAGCAGCGTTTCGAACGCCGCGTGCTCGATGACGCGCAGCACCGTGGTTTCCGCGGCGACCGCATTGGCGACGCGCGCGTGATTGCCGATGAACAGCGCGAGTTCGCCAAAGAACTCGCGGGCGCCGATCAGCTTGTCGGGCATGCCGTCGCCGAATTCGAGCTGGATCGTGCCCGACTCGATCACGAACATCGCGCGGCCGAGTTCGCCCTTGCGGAAGATCATCTCGCGCGGCACGACTTCGCGGCGCTGGCCTGCGTCGATGAGGCACTGCGCAATGTGGTCGCCGTCGGGGCGGACCCGGGCCAGGCAGCCATCCTTGATAACTTCTGCTGGGGCGATCCGCGCCAGCCGGATCGTATGGCCGGTCTCGTCCGTGCCGCCGCAGGCTGCTATGATGCGGCACTCGCC
>CAMLLF010000370.1 GCA_946480705.1 uncultured Lysobacteraceae bacterium
GGGACACGAGCCTTGCGCACAATTCCAGATGGGAAAAATGTCCGCCGACCAGCAGCACGCCGCGCCGCTGTTCGCGGGCGACGGCGAGATGTTCGAGCCCGGTCACGCGACAGGGGATCGCGGCGATGGTTTCGTCGCTGCCGAACCAGGCCACGGCGAACTCCACGAGCATGCGGCCGCTGTCGCGCAGGTTGTCGGCCAGCAGCCGCGCGCGCGCCGCCTCGTCGAGTTCGGGAAAACAGACCGCGAGATTGCGCGCCGCGACGCGCTTGCGCATGACGAGCAGGCCCTGCGCGAGCCAGCCCAGCAGCGCGGCGAGACGCCGCTGCCACCGCTGCGGCAGGCGCGCGACGCCGCGGACCAGGGCAAGACCCAGACGCGACGGCCAGTAGCGCGGAGACGAAAGCGTGCGGGACGCCGGAACGGAATCGGACATTGCGCGCAGTGTAGCCGCAACGGCCGCGGTGCCCGACCTGGGCGGCGATGCGGACGCGCCCGCCGGGCGGATCGCGCGCGCCGTCCGCGCGCCGGCGGACGGGCCGGCGCCGACCGCGGCGGCTATACTGCGCCGCCCCCGCCGCATGCCCCGGTACGTGTTCCCGCGATCCCTCTACACGTTCGTGATGTACCTGCTGACGCCCGTGATCCTGATCCGGCTTGCGCGGCGCGGGCTGCACTATCGCGGCTATCTCGGGCGCTGGCGCGAGCGGTTCGGCTTCTTTCCGCCGCCGGGCTTCAAGGAAAGCATCTGGATCCACGCGGTTTCCGTCGGCGAGGTCAATGCGGCCGTTCCGCTGATCGAAGCGCTGATGCGCGAACACGCCGACCTGCCGTTCGTCATCACGACGATCACGCCGACCGGCTCCGAACGCGTCGAGAAGCTGTTCGGCGAGCGCGTGTTCCATGTCTATCTGCCCTACGACCTGCCGGCGTCGGTCGCCCGCTTCCTCGATCGCGTGCGTCCGCGGCTCGGCGTCATCATGGAAACGGAGATCTGGCCGAACCTGTTCCACGAATGCGAGCGGCGCAACATTCCGCTCGTGGTCGCGAACGCGCGGCTGTCGCAGAAGAGCCTGCGCGGCTATGGACCGGTCCGTCCGCTCGCGCGCGTCGCGATCCGTTCCGCGCGCCACGTCGCCGCGCAGTCGAGCGCCGACGCGCAGCGTCTGCTCGAGCTCGGTGCCGAACCCTCGCGCCTGTCGGTGCTCGGCAACATCAAGTTCGACATGGCCGTGCCCGACGAGCTTGCCGACGTCGGGCGCGAGTTGCGTGAGGCCTGGGGGCCGCATCGGCCGGTCTGGATCGCAGCCAGCACGCATGAAGGCGAAGAACTGATCGCGCTCAAGGCGCACGCTGCGGTGCTGCGCCGCTTCCCGGATGCATTGCTGCTGATCGCACCGCGCCATCCCGAGCGCTTCCGGCCGGTTGCGCTGGCCTGCCGCAGTTTCGGCTTCGCGACGCGCACGCGCAGCGAAGACGTCACGGCCGGCACCGCGAGCCAGTGCTTCGTCGTCGACACCCTCGGCGAGCTGCTGCACTACTACGCGGCGTCGGACGTCGCCTTCGTCGGCGGCAGCCTCGTACCGATCGGCGGGCACAACGTGCTCGAGCCGGCGGCGCTGTCGGTCCCGGTCGTCGTCGGCCCGAACACCTTCAACTTCGAAGCCATCACGGCGAGCCTCGTCGAGGACGGCGGTGCGTTGCAGATCAGCGATGCCGACGCACTCGGCGCGACGATCGCGCGCCAGCTCGCCGACGAACCGGGGCGACGTCGCATGGGCGCGCAGGCGCGTCTCGTGTTCGAGCGCGAGCGCGGCGCGGTCGCGCGCAACATGGCTGCGATCGAGGCCGTGCTCGCGGGCCGCGCGGCGTCCTGATTTCCCGGCGCAGAATTCTCCGGCGCAGAAACGAAAAAAGCGGGCAATGCCCGCTTTTTCGTCGTTCGGATCAAGCCGCGCTCATTCGAGCAGCGCGTTGACTTCCTTCAGGTCGTTCGGACCGACGTTGCCGGCCGACTGGCGCAGCAGCAGCTGGTTCAGCACGAAGCTGTGGCGGGCCTGCGACAGGTCGCGCTGGGCCTGATACAGCTGGCGCTGCGACAGCAGCACGTCGACGATCGTGCGCGTGCCGACTTCGAAGCCGGCCTGCGTCGCTTCGAGCGCGCTGTTGGCCGATACCACGGCCTGCTTGCGCGCTTCGACTTCGCTGATGCCGGCAACGACCGCGCGGAAGTTCAGGCGTGTATTGCGCACGAGGGCGCGCTTCTGCTGTTCCAGCGCGTCCTGCTGCGCGTCGCGGTCATAGACCGCCTGGCGCACGCGCGACTGCGTGTAGCCGCCGCTGAAGATCGGCACGTTGAGCAGCAGCCCGACCGTGCGTGTCGTCGTCCGACCGTTGCTGTGCGTTTCGCCGATGTCCGGACTCAGGCTCGAACTGCCGTCGCCCCAAGTCGGCTGGCGCGAATAGGTGTACGAACCCGACAGCGTCGGCAGATGACCCGAGCGCGCGGTGTTGATGTTCGCCTGCGCGGCGGAAACCGCGTATTCCTGCGCCTTCAGGCCCGGATTCTCGGCCAGCGCCTTGTTGACCCAGGCTTCCATGTCGTTGGGCACGGGTTCCTGCATCGGGATCTCGGTGCGCAGGCGGGCCAGCGGACCGGGTTCCTTGGCGGTGATTTCGCGCAGGGCTTCGCGGGCGTCGTCGAGCGCGTTCTGCGCGTTGATCGTCGCGGCGCGCGCCGAGTCGTGCTGTGCCTTCGCCTCGTTGACGTCGGTGATCGCGGACAGGCCGACCTCGAAGCGCTGCTGCGCCTGATCGAGCTGGCGGCCGAGCGCCTTCTCTTCCGCCTGCGAGAAGGTCAGCGTGTCCTCAGCCGTGAGCACGGTGAAATAGGCCGTTGCAACGCGGATCGACAGGGCCTGTTCGGCCTGCACGTACTGCGCGTCGCCGCGACGTTCGAGTTCCTTCGCGGCCTTGCGCGCGGTCCACTTGCTGAAGTCGAGGATCGACTGGGTCAACTGGCCCTGCAGCACGGTGCCGCGGCCGTCGGTTGCGGTGGTGTAGACGATCGGAACCAGCGCGCCCTGCTGGTTGCGGTCGACGCCGGCGCTGTACTGATCGCGACTGCTGTCGGAAAAGCTCAGCGACGCGGCGACCTGCGGCAGCAGCGCCGCTGTCGCCTGGTCGACGCCTTCGGAGATGGACAGACGCTGGGCTTCGGCGCCCGACAGCACGGGGTCGTTCTGGCGGGCGAGGTCATAGATCTGGTTCAGGTCGTCGGCCGAGGCGAGCGCCGGCACCAGCGCGAGGGCCAGTGACAGGGGCAGCAGCTTGAACGGGTTTCGCTTGGTCATTGTCGCTTCCTGGAAAGGAGCCGTCCTGGTTTAAGGCTCAAAAAGGGTTGCGAACTCGCCCGGCCGTGAACGTCAAAGCGTGAACCGCTTCGGAGGAGCGGCGTTCGTCAGGTAGGCAAGATCGGTTTCGAACAAAGAGGTCTCGCGCACAGTGGTGCCGTCGCGCGTAAACACAATGGCCTGCTGCACCGGCGATTCGCCGATCACCGCGAACAGGCGTCCGCCGGGCTTGAGCCAGCTCTTGAAGTGTTCGGGCAGCGTGTGCACCGCGCCCGTCAGCACGACGACGTCGAATTCGCGGCCGGGCTGGAAATCGCGCACGGCTTCGGCAACTTCCACTTTTGCATTGCCGATGCCGTCGCGTTGCAGGCGTTCGCGCGCGGTCGCGGCCAGATCGGCATGCTGCTCGACGCTGACGACGTCTTGGCCGAGGCGGGCAAGACAGGCGGTAAGAAAACCCGAACCGGTGCCGATTTCCAGCACCCCGTCGCCGGGTTTCACGTCGAGCGCCTGCAGCACGCGGCCCTCGATCACGGGTTTCATCATGAATTCGCCGTGGGCCAGCGGCAGTTCGAGATCGGCGAACGCGAGCTGGCGGTGTTCGGCGCTGACGTATTCCTCGCGCCGCACTTCCCCCAGCACCGCGAGCACGCGCGCGTCGAGGACGTCCCACGGACGCACCTGCTGCTCGATCATGTTGAAACGAGCCCTTTCGACATTCAGGGACACGGTGCGACTCCAACGGAAAAGGGGCGAAAGCATAGGCGCTGGCGCCCGCCACGGCAAATTCAGGATCGCTGTTCCCGAGCCCGCTCCGTAGTGCCGGAAGTCATCGCAAGTACCTGACATTACTCACCTTACGCTGTCCGACGCGGGCTTCCGGACAGGCTCGGACGTCCGCTCGCCGGCAGGCGGGAACGGGCATGCAGCACGCTGGCGGCCAGACGCTGATCGACCCGTTCGATGCGCGTGAGCGCTTGAGGGTTGCGCACGTGCGTCTGCCAGGCCAGCCAGCGGGTGATGCGCGCGAGATCGAGCTTGTCGAGCGCGGCAATGCGAACGCGCGAGGCCATGGCGAGGCTGGCGTCGAAATGCCGTGCATCGAGCAGGCTCGCGCAGATGCGCTGCGCGAGTTTGAACGATTGGCTCAGCTGGAGTTCGGGTACGGATGACATGTTTCGAGGTCCTATGCGCCGACCGGAGCGGCGTCCGCGGCCGGACGTTTGATCCGGAACCACGCGGCGTACAGCGCCGGCAGGAAGAGCAGGGTCAGCGCCGTTGCAACGAACAGGCCACCCATGATGGCCACGGCCATCGGTCCGAAGAACGCGCTGCGCGACAGCGGGATCATCGCGAGGATCGCCGCGAGCGCCGTCAGTACGATGGGGCGGAAGCGCCGGACGGTCGCATCGACGATCGCATCCCAGGCCGCGTGGCCCTTGGCGATGTCCTGTTCAATCTGGTCGATGAGGATGACCGAGTTGCGCATGATCATGCCCGACAGCGCGATCGTGCCGAGCATGGCGACGAAGCCGAACGGCACGTTGAACACGAGCAGTGCGAGCGTGACGCCGATCAG
>CAMLLF010000371.1 GCA_946480705.1 uncultured Lysobacteraceae bacterium
ACGAGACGATCATGTTTGGCGGCCATTGGGACGCCTACGGCATCGGCCCGGCCACGCCGGAACAGCCGAACTCGCTGCAGGCGCCGCAGGCGACCTTGATGGCCTCGGTCGCCAAGGGGCTGTTCGGCGGCCAGCTGCCTTGGGACATGATCATCGCCGGCGCGGTCATCGGCGCGATCGTCATCGCACTCGACGAGTGGCTCAAAGCGCGCAAGGCGCATTTCCGCGTGCCCGTGCTCGCCGCCGCGATCGGCATCTACCTGCCGCTCGAACTCATGGTGCCGATCTTCCTCGGCGGCGTGCTGTCGTACTTCGTCGAACGTCGCTTCGGCGTGGACGCGCGTGACGAGGAAGCGCGCGACCGCGTGCATCGTCCGGGCACGCTGTTCGCCGCCGGCCTGATCACCGGCGAAGCGCTCATGGGCATCGCGATCGCGATTCCGATCGTGCTCACCGGCAAGCCCGACGCGCTCGCGATCGGCGTGCATTTCGGCGAGGTCGCCGCACAGTTCGTCGGCCTGGCCGTGCTCGGCGCCACCGGCTGGCTGCTGTACCGCAGCGCGATCAAGGGCCAGCAGGCCGCATGAGTTCCGTCCGCCGCCGCGGCATTCGCCGCGGCGGCGTCGTTTTCTCCATTTCCCGAATTGGACAAAACCGATGAAACGTTCCGTTTCGCTGTCCCTGGCCGCGCTCGCCGCGCTGTCGGCCGGCTCCGCGGTCGCCGCGCGCGGCCTCGACGTCAACGATCTCGTCAATCTCGAGCGCGTGACCGATCCGCAGCTCTCGCCGGACGGCCGCTACGTCGCCTATCAGGTGCGCCAGACCGATTTCGCCGCGAACAAGGGCGTCAACGGCATCTGGCTGCTGAAGCTCGACGGCAAGTCGCAGCCGGTGCGCCTGACTGCCGAAGGCGCGAGCAGCGCCGGCCCGCGCTGGTCGGCCGACGGCCGCAGCATCTACTACACGGCCGCGCAGGACGGCACCAACCAGCTCTGGCGCGTCGACATCGCTCCGGCGCTGTCGGAGAAGTCGAAGGAGGCGCAGTCGCTGATGCGCAGCGCGTTCGAGGCCAATCCACAGGCCGCGGTCGTCTCCAGCGGACTCGCGCTCGACATCGGCAGCTTCAAGCTGTCGCCCGACGGCAAGCACGTGCTGATCTCGCTCGACGTCTTCACCGACTGTCCCGACATCAACTGCACGAAGAAGCGCCTCGACGACAAGGCCGCCGCCAAGACCACGGGCGAGCTCTACGACACGATCTTCGTGCGCCATTGGGACACCTGGGCCGACGGCCGCCGCAGCCAGCTGTTCCTCGGCGAGTTCGGTCCTGACGGCAAACTTCTGCCGAAGCTCACGCTGATGTCGCGCGGCATCGCCGGCGACGTGCCGTCCAAGCCGTTCGGCGACGACTCGGAATATGCGTTCTCCGCCGACGGCAAGACCGTCTATTTCGGCGCGCGCGTCGCCGGCAAGACCGAGCCGTGGTCGACGAATTTCGACCTCTACGCCGTGCCCGCCGACGCCTCGTCCGCGCCGCGCAACCTGACTGCGGCCAATCCCGCGTGGGATGCGAACCCGCTGCCGTCGGCCGACGGCAAGACGCTGTACTACCTCGCGATGAAGCGTCCGGGCTTCGAGGCCGACCGCTTCGGCCTGATGGCGCTCGATCTCGCGAGCGGCAAGACGCGCGAAGTCAATGCGGGCTGGGACCGCTCCGCCGGCGCCGTGCAGCTGTCCGCCGACGGCAAGACCGTCTATGCGACGAGCGACGACAATGGGCAGCACCCGCTGTTCGCGATCGACACCGCGAGCGGCAAGGTGCGCACCGTCATCGGCGACGGCCACATCAACGGCTATTCCGTGCGCGGCAACACGCTGGTCTACGGCCGCGACTCGCTGACCTCGCCCAGCCAGCTGTTCCTGGGCACGACCAAGGGCGGCAAGGGCAGGCAGCTCACGAACAACAACGCCGACAAGCTCAAGGACATCGCGTTCGGCCAGCCCGAGTTCTTCGACTTCCAGGGCGCGAACAACGACCGCGTGCAGGGCTACGTCGTCAGGCCTTGGAACTATGAACAAGGCAAGAAGTACCCGGTCGCGTTCCTGATCCACGGCGGCCCGCAGGGCGCCTACGGCAACGACTTCCACTACCGCTGGAATCCGCAGACCTATGCGGGCCTGGGCTTCGCCGTCGTCACCGTGAACTTCCACGGCTCGACCGGCTACGGCCAGGCGTTCACCGACGCGATTTCCGGCGACTGGGGCGGCAAGCCGCTCGAAGACCTGCAGAAGGGCTGGGCCGCGGCGCTCGCGAAGTACGACTTCCTCGACGGCAATCGCGCCTGCGCGCTCGGCGCGTCCTACGGCGGCTACATGGTCAACTGGATCGCCGGCAACTGGCCGCAGCCGTGGAAGTGCCTCGTCAACCATGACGGCGTGTTCGACACGCGCATGATGGGCTATTCGACCGAGGAACTCTGGTTCAGCGAATGGGAAAACGGCGGCACGCCTTACGACAAGCCGGAGAACTATGAAAAGTTCAACCCGGTCAACCATGTCGCGAAGTGGAAAGTGCCGATGCTCGTGATCCAGGGCGGCCTCGACTTCCGCATCCCGCTGGAACAGGGCCTGGCCACGTTCACCGCGCTGCAGCGCCGCGGCATCGAGAGCCAGTTCCTGCACTTCCCGAACGAGAACCACTGGGTGCTCAAGCCGCAGAACAGCGTGCAGTGGCACAACACGGTCGGCGCGTGGATCAAGCGCTGGACGGCGCAGTGAGCCGGGAGTCGGGAAAGGGGAGCACGGAATCGTAAGCGTGGCGGCGATGTCCGGCCGGCCGCTCTAGCCCTCTCCCCCACGCTTGCTTGGGGGAGAGGATTGGGTGAGGGGGAAGGGGCTTCGGCGCACGCACCGCTCCGATCGTCGCGACAACGCGCCCGCCTCCTCGCGCGGATTTCGTTTTGCCGGTCGTCGCGTCGTCGATACGACGATGCGGTTCGTCGCGCCCACCGCAACCTAGGGGCTGCGGCTCTTTCTTGCCGTTGCGCCGCGATCGGGGAAGTCGATGAAATACCCGTCGATACCCGCGTCGAGCAGCCGCTGCAGTTCCTGCTCCATGCTCAACGTCGCGCCGTGCTCGTCGCGTACGAGGAACGGTTCTTCCGCGCGCAGCGTATACGTGTGCACCTTTAATCCGGCAGCATGTGCGAGCGCCGGCAGCGGACTCGCCGCACCGGTCAGCCCTACGCGACCTTCCGCATCGCGCGCTCGCATGAGCAGATTGTCCTTCCATGGCGCAATGCCGAACGCATAGCGTTCGCGCATCCACGCGAGCACCGGCGGTGCGGCGAGATCGGCATAGGTGACCGGCTTCCCGCCGACCTGCGGCAGCCGCTCGCGCAGTCCCGGATAGAGCGCATCGAAATCGTCGCCGCGTGCCGCATGCCGGCGCAGGTCGTAGGGCAGGGCGAACGGCGCACTCGCGGGCGCGGCTCCGCCGATGTCGCCGAACAACTGCATCAACCGCGCGTCGATGCCGGCCTGCGGCAACAGCCGCAGGCGCAGCTCGATCAGGTTCGCGAGTTCGAACGACTGGATGTAGACGCGCGCCGGATCGGTGAATCCGCTGCGTACGAGTTCGGCCACGAGCAGCGCCGACAGCGATTGCGCGATCGGCGTGCCGTCGAGATGCCGGCCCTCGTGTTCGAAATACGTCGGATGCTTGGTTTCCGGATAGATCGCGACCGGACGCGGCGCCTTCGCCGCGAGTTCGATGACTTCCGCGAACGTCGGAATGCCGTAGCGGCCGTCATGGCTCGCACTACCGGGTCGCAATGCCGGCAACCGTTCGCGTGCTCGTAGCGTGCGGATCTCCGCGAGCGTGAAGTCTTCGGCGAACCAGCCCTCGACGTCTTCGCCGTCAATGCGCTTGCGCGTGCGCCGGCCGGCAAATTCCGGATGCTGCGCGACATCGGTCGTGCCGCCGATCTCGTTCTCGTGGCGGCAGATCAGCACGCCGTCGCGCGTGACGACGAGATCGGGTTCGATCGCGTCGGCGCCTTGCTCGATCGCCAGTGCGTAGCCTTCGAGCGTGTGTTCGGGGCGATACGCGCTGGCGCCGCGGTGGGCGATGACGAAAGGACGTTCGGTAGTCATGCGGGGCGGCGTCGGTGGCGGTGAACGCGGTGGCGTGAGGCTGCAGGAAGTCATCACGAAGCAGGACGCAACGCCCACGAATCCGCGCCAGCGCAGCCCGTCGCACAGACCGCGACGCGCGCTGGACAATGCGTCCAGTGCGACATTTTTCAGGCTGGACAAGGCCGGCATCCGCATGCGTCGGCAACTTCGCAAACTGCGATGGCGGCAGTATGACGCCGGCGCCGCCGGACGTCGCTGCCGCTCCCTGGACTACATCGCTAGGAGCGACCATGCACTCGCATTCCCCGTCTCTCGTTTCCCCGCGCCCGGCCGTGCTCGCGGCAGCGCTGCTGTTTGCACTGGCCGGTGCCGGCACGGCGCACGCACTGGGCTCCCCCGGCGCGGCCGTCGGTGCGGTGACCCGCTACCACCCGCCGGCGGCAGGTGCGCAGCATCAGGCCGATATCGCCACCGGGGCCGACGGCAATGTCGTCGCGGTCTGGTATACGAATTCACCGATTGGCTCGCTCGGCGTGCGCGCGCGGCGGCTCGACGGCGCCGGCGATCCCGTCGGCAGCGAAATCGTCGTCAACAGCAGCCCGCAGGCGGGCAGCCATCTGTATCCGTCGATCGCCGCCGACGCCGACGGCAACTTCACCGTCGTCTGGACTGCGCACACGACGGTCTTGTACAGCTTGCCACACGTATACCAGCGCCGCTTCGACCGCAACGGCGTGGCGCTCGGTCCGCAGCAGCAGATCGACACGAACACGCCCGAGGCC
>CAMLLF010000372.1 GCA_946480705.1 uncultured Lysobacteraceae bacterium
TTGTCGCGTCTCCCGACTTCGTCCCGGCGGTGGCTTCGCCGGACCCGCTGCGCTATCTCAACGACCTGCTTGCGGTCGCCGATCTCGAAGTCGCCGGTCTGCAGATGCAGGCCCAGCGTGCGCGTGAAGCCCATCCATTGCCGGGTTTCGCTCGCGACGAGGCTGCTGGTCTTGGAACGCGTCGTTTCGGTGTCCTCGTCGCGGTAGTTCACGCCGAAATTGAACGTGCGGCTGTCGGTGCCGGGCAGCGGGATCTGATAGAGCGCGGACGCCGAGGTGAGTCGCTGCGCCAGGATGAGTTCGCTCTTGAATTTGTGGCCGCGGCGGTTCATCCAGCGCCGCTCGAGTCCGCCGCGCACGCCGAAGCCCGTATCCGTGCCGATGAACAGGCCGCCGGTGTAGATGCTGCGCTTGGCCGGCGCCAGCGTGACCTTGATCGGTACGATGCCGTCGGCGGCGTTCTCCACATCGGGATTCACGTCGACGATCGCGAAATAGTCGGCTTCGGTCAGGCGCTGCTGCAGCGACAGCAACTGTTCCTGAGTATAGAAATCGCCTTCGCTCCACGGCACGTAGCGCAGCAGGAAGTTCTCGTTGAACTGGCTGCCTTCGAAGTCGGTCCTGCCGATGCGATAGCGCCGGCCCGGCTCCCAGGCGAGCTTGATCGTCGCCTTGTGCGTGCTGCGCGTGACTTCGACGCGGTGCGTCAGGAGCTTGGCGTCGAGAAAGCCGTCGGCGAACAGCGCCGCCTGGATCGCGGCCTTGCCGCGTTCGTAGGCGTCGTGGTTCATCGGCTGCCCCTGCTTGGGCTGGAACGCGCGCAGCGCCTGCCGCACGCTCTTGAGTTCGCGCGCCTCGCCTTCGAGTTTCAGGTCGAGTTCGGCGACCGTGACCGGTTCGCCGGGCTTGACCGTGAGGACCGCGTTCCAGCCTTCCGGCGTTTCCTTGAGTTCGCCGGTGACGGACGCGTCGTAGTAACCATAGGGTTCGAGCGCCGTGGCGATCTGCGCAGGCGCGCGCTCGTAGAGGCGGCGCGCCTGTGCGGCACTGACGTCGCGGTCGGCATACTGCGTCAGGTCGAGACCGGCGAGCGCGGCGATCTTGAGGTCGCCGTCGATGCCGCCGAGCGTCGTGACGATTTTCGCGGCCGATACCGTCGCCGTGTCGAACACGAGCAGCAGGGCGGCCAGCGCGAAACCGCACCGCAGTCGCCGATGCGCGTGCGGCGGGCAGAGCAGCGGAGGCGGGAATTCCTTCTCGGACATGCATTCGTTCCCTGCAAAACGCCCCGGATTCTAGCGCAGGGGAGCAAGGCGTCACTGCCGTCGAGGTTACAGGCGGTGACAGGGTTCACGCTGTTTCGTGCCTACGCGTGCGTTCGGGAGATAGCGCAGCGGCGTACGTCGCCGCCGTGAAGCGGCAGGCTGGCGAGGTCTTCAAAATACCGGCCGCGCGGACCGCGACGGTCGAAACGAAACGGCCGGGCGGGTCCCGCGCCGTTTGTCGTTTCATTCGGCCGGCAGCGCCGCCGCCGGCCGAATGAAGATGCAGCGGTCAGGGCGTCAGAAGCTCGCGATTCGCGGGAACAGGCCGAGCACGCCGATCACGATCAGATAGATCGCGACCACATAGTTCAGCAGACGCGGCTTGATCAGGATCAGGATACCGGCGATCAGCGCAAGCAGTGCAGCAAGGTTCACGACCATGACGCCACTCCTTCGGTTGGGTTCGCCAACTGTACGCGGGAAGCGTGTGGTTGTGGGATGAAGGCGGGAAAATAAAGGAACCAGAGGTTGGTCGGCAGGAACCAGGAAAGGCCCGACGCGGCGAAATCTCCGCTTCACCTCCGGTTCCTGCCAACTGTCCACGGGTTTCCCGCTCAGCCTTCGAGCGCCGCCTCCAGCCGCGCGCCGTACTCCGCGTCCACCTTGCGGAAATGTTCCACCGCGCGCTGCCGGATCTCGGCGTCGACGCCATCCATGTGCCGCGCGAGATTGCCGATCAGCGCTTCGCGCTGGGCTTCGGTCATCAGGCGATACAGCGCGCCGGGCTGGCTGTAGTAGTCCTGGTCGTCGGCGCGATGGTCGTGGCGCGCGATGCTGCCGCCGAAGGCTTCGTGCAGCGCGGGTTCCGCGAAAGCGGCGTTGTCGCTCGGGCCGCCGCGTCCGTTGGGCTGGTAGTTCGGCTCGACGCCGCCGTTGCCGTCGACGCGCATCGCGCCGTCGCGGTGCGGGCTGTGGAACGGGCAGCGCGGCTTGTTGACCGGCAGCAGGCCGTGATTGACGCCGAGGCGATAGCGCTGCGTGTCGCCGTAGGAAAACAGGCGGCCCTGCAGCATGCGGTCGGGCGAAAAGCCGATGCCCGGCACGACGTTCGCGGGATTGAACGCGGATTGCTCGACCTCGGCGAAATAGTTGTCGGGGTTGCGATCGAGTTCGAGCACGCCGACATCGATCAGCGGGTAGTCGGCATGCGGCCAGACCTTGGTCAGGTCGAACGGATTGATCCGGTACGTCGCCGCGTCGGCTTCCGGCATGATCTGCACGCGCACGTTCCAGCTCGGGAATTCGCCGCGCGCGATCGCGTTGAACAGGTCGCGCTGCGCGCTCTCGCGATCGCCGCCGACGACGTCGGCCGCTTCCGCATCGGTGTAGTTCGCGATGCCCTGGCGCGACTTGAAGTGGAATTTGACCCAGAAGCGCTCGCCGGCCGCATTGAGAAAACTGTAGGTGTGCGAACCGAAGCCGTGCATCTGGCGATAGTTCTTCGGCAGGCCGCGGTCGCTCATGAGGATCGTGACCTGATGCAGCGCCTCGGGATGGCGCGTCCAGAAATCCCAGGCTGCGTTCGCGTTGCGCAGGTTCGTGATCGGGTCGCGCTTCTGCGTGTGAATGAAATCCGGAAATTTCAACGGATCGCGCACGAAGAAGACGGGCGTGTTGTTGCCGACGAGATCCCAATTGCCCTGCTCGGTATAGAACTTCAGCGCGAAGCCGCGTACGTCACGTTCGGCGTCGGCGGCGCCGCGCTCGCCGGCGACGGTGGAGAAGCGCAGGAATACCGGCGTTTCCTTGCCGATCGCGGAGAACAGGTCGGCCTTGCTGTAGCGCGAGATGTCGTGCGTCACGCGGAAGGTGCCGTAGGCCGCGGAACCCTTGGCATGCACGACGCGCTCGGGAATGCGTTCGCGGTCGAAGTGCGCGAGCTTCTCGATGAGCCAGAAGTCCTGCAGCGTCACCGGGCCGCGCGGGCCGGCGGTTTCGCTGTTCTGGTTGTCGGCGATCGGCCGGCCGGCGGCCGTGGTGAGTGTCTTCGTGCTCATGGCGTCTGCTCGTGGCGGTGGAGTGACCGCACAGTAAGCAGCGCCGGGGCATAGATGAAATCGATTGTCTGGATGGAATTGATAGTCGACAGCTATGCTTTATCCGTGCGCCATAGTCTGGATCTATGACGCAGCAGTCATCGTCTGTGCCGCTGCTTCGCGCGCGAGCCGGCGGCGGCGCGCTTTCGCGACATAGGGTTCGATGAACAGCCAGATGCCGCTGAGCGTGGCGAGCAGCAGCCCGAGCGCGCTCGTCGCGAACCAGCCGAATTTCACCGTGTCGCCGAAATACGAGCCGTCGTGCAGCGCTTCGATCGTATCCGAGCGTCGCACGGCGACCTGCAGCAGTGCGCCGGTGTGCGCATCGAACTGCGCTTCGCGGCCGTTGGCTGCGATGAGCTTGATCAGTCCCTTCGACGGCCGCAGCTCGACGCGCTCGACGTCGTTCCAGCTCTCGATGCCCAGCGACGCATCGGACTTCGCCGCGCGCAGCAGATGCGGCCATTCGGCGAGCGGCAGCCGCAGTTCACGGCGCTGCTCGACCGGCTGCACCCAGTGCAGCGACTTCTTGAACTGCAGCAGCAGTCCCGTCGCGGCGATCAGCGCCATCGGCAGCGCGAGCCAGAGCGACAGCCAGTAGTGAATCTTGCGGTTGAGATAGCCGGCGCGCACGGAGCTGCTCGGGAATGCGGAGAACAGGGGCCGACTATGCCGGGCTACCGGCCGTCTTCAATCAGTCATCGGACCGATATTCGCATCGGTCCAGTGGCGTGCTTCGCGGCCGCGCACATGCCCGACTCAGCATGTTGCAAGCCTGGTTAGTGCGCCGCGATTTTCGTCGATCGTGTCGCGCAGCGCATCTTCGAAGGTCTGCCGGAGACGATTGCGGCCGAGAAGCACGCCACCGGCAACTACGTCGCCGGAGGTGCCGGACTTTACCGGTCGAATGCGACCGTCATTTGGGCGAACAGGCAGACGTCGCAGTCGAATTCTTTTCATTAGCGAGCTTCCATGCAGTCGGAACGGCGGCTAGAGAACCGCCGTCCCGACACGGCATCTCAATCCTCTTCCGGCCTCGGCTTGTACGATTCCATCAGGTGCTTCTGCACCTGCGGCGGCACGGCCTCGTAGTGACTGAACTCGATCGCATAGCGGCCGCGGCCGCCGGTCATGGATTTGAGTTCGGTCTGGTAGTCGGTGACTTCGGCCAGCGGTACCTGCGCGCGGATGATGATCTCGCCGCTGTGCGCGGAATCGGTGCCGTTGATGCGCGCGCGCTTGCTCGCGAGTCCGCCGGTGACGTCGCCCATGTGGTTGTCGGGCACGAACACTTCGAGATTGACGACGGGTTCGAGCAGCGTCGGTCGCGCCTTCGCGATCGCGTCGAGGAACGCCTTCTTGCCGGCGGCGATGAACGCGACTTCCTTTGAGTCGACCGGATGGTATTTGCCGTCATAGACGGTCACGCGCACGTCCTGCATCTGGTAGCCCGCGACGGCGCCGTGATCGAGCACCTGGCGCACGCCTTTTTCGACGGCCGGCAGGAACTGGCCCGGGATCGTGCCGCCCTTGACCGCGTCGACGAACTCGAAGC
>CAMLLF010000373.1 GCA_946480705.1 uncultured Lysobacteraceae bacterium
CCTGCACGGTCTGATCGGACGGCAAGGCCACGCCGAGCGGCAGCTGGATCGTGGCAAGCGCCTGCGGCTGGCCGACGCTGACGCTCGCGTCGTCGTACCAGGTATAGACGTTGCCGGTGCTGTTGAATGCCATGCCGACGATGTCGGCCGTCGTGCGGCCCGCGGGCAGCGTGAAGTTCTGCGCCGCCTGGTATGCGTCGAGATCCTTGGAATGGCCGATCGACCAGGTGCCGTCGGCGTACCACGCATGGACGCGGTCGTTCGTGTCGACCGCGACGCCGACGATGTCGGACGGCTGACGGCCGCTCGGCAGACTGTACGTGGCGGCCTTGCGGTGGAGCTCGAAATCGGCGAGCGATCCGGACGTGACGCTGCGGTCGTCGTGCCAGGCATAGACGTGGTTGTCGGACTTGGCCATGCCGATCGCGACGACTTTTGCCTGTGCGGCCAGCGGCGACGCGAGCAATGCCGCGGCCAGCAGGGCCGGGCGCGCTATGAAACGGGACATGCAGTGTTCTCCTGTGCGAATGGGAATGCCGGATCGTCGATGCAATCGGTCATTCCGGCCGAGCGCGTCCGCGCCGGCGGTTCGCCAGCGGAAAACAGGAGCGGAGCGGCAGGAAACGACGGTGATCTGCGTCTCGGGACTGAACGACGGTCCGCCGCGAAACCGAACGGTGACATTGGCGCGTCGTTGCTATGTCCACAAAGCGGAAGATCCGCCGGCAGTCGCCGTGCGTACGAAACGGACTGTGCGTGGGCTGGCATGTACGCATGCACGACGCGACGCCCGATACGACCGACAGGCCGCTGCTGATTCCCGATCTCGACGAGACGCTCGTCCATGCGCGCGAGACGCCGCTCGCGCGCGCGGCCGACTTCGAGGTGGCGACCTACCTCGAACGCCTCGCGCGCGGGCCCGATCTGCGCCGCGTCGAGAAGCGGCGCTGGCGGCAGCGGTTCGACAGGGAATCGGGAACGGGGAGTCGGGAATCGTAGTTGCGGTGAGCCGCGGGCGAACCGCAACGGCGAGGCGATCCTGCGGCGAAGACCCGTGCCGAAGGAAACGCGGTTTCGAGATGCCTGCGCCACGCCCGCCGCGCTCCTGCGACTCCCGATTCCTGCCTCGTGGCACGAGCACTCCGCCGCCGATTGGCCCTCGACGTTCGCCCGGCTTTGCGTTCAACCTCGCGGTCGGACTTCCGGGGCGACGGTGATCACGTGCAGGCGCGGATCTTTCAGCTCGACAGCTTCACGACGCAGCGTTTTCGCGGCAATCCGGCGGCCGTCGTGCTGCTCGACGCGTTGCCGCCGGAGGCGGTGATGCGCGCGATCGCCGCGGAGAACAATCTCGCCGAGACGGCTTTCCTCGTGCCCGACGGCACCGATTTCCGCCTGCGCTGGTTCACGCCCGTCGTCGAAGTGCCGCTGTGCGGGCACGCCACGCTCGCGAGTGCGGCGGTCGTGATGGAACGGCTGGAGCCGGGGCGCGAGCGCGTCGTGTTCCAGTCGGCGAGCGGGGCGCTGCCGGTGACGCGCACGCGCGAGGGCTACTGCCTGAATTTCCGGCGCGGCCGTCGCAACCGATCGCGACTCCCGAGGCGCTGTCCGCGGCGCTCGGCGCCGTTCCGTGCGAGGTGCTCGTCAATCCGTTCAAC
This sequence comes from uncultured Lysobacteraceae bacterium, assembly GCA_946480705.1. The sequence goes on from CAMLLF010000373.1 coordinate 1,659, forward strand.
TACCTCGCCGTGCTCGAGGACGAAGCGCTGCTGCGCGCGCTCGCGCCGGACATGGCGCGTGTCGCGGCGCTCGATCGCCCCGGCCTCATCGTCACGACGCGCGGCAGCGGCGACCACGATTTCGTCAGCCGCTATTTCGCGCCGGCAAAAGGCGTTCCCGAAGATCCGGTTACCGGCGGCGCGCACTGCTCGCTCGCGCCGTACTGGGCGCAGCGTCTCGGCCGCCAGGTGTTCCGCGCGTATCAGGCGTCGCCGCGCGGCGGCGAACTCGTGTGCCGCGTCGCCGGCGATCGGGTCGAACTCGAAGGTTCCTGTGTGTTCTATCTCGAGGGCATGATCGCGTTCTGACGGGTGCGCGCCGTCGCGCTCATTCCATCGCCGCGCCGACGGTCTGCCGAACCGGGATGCCCTCGGGGTCGAAATCGTCCAGGCAATGGACGTTGATGCCGTAGTGATCGGGCGTCACGCGCTTGCGGTGAAACGGATAGATGCCGCAGACCTTGCAGAAGTAGTGGCGCGCGGTCCGCGTGTGAAACCGGTACTCGGCCAGCGCGCCGGCGCCGTCGAGCAGTTCGAAACGGCTCTCGTGCACCTTGACCATCAGCGCGTTCTTGCGCCGGCAGATCGAGCAGTCGCAGGTGGTCAACTCGGGAAAATCCGTGACGATGGCGAAGCGCACGGCGCCGCAGTGGCAGGAACCTTCGTAGCGTCGTGCGGGCCGCTGGACCATGACGTGCTCCGGGGTGTCGCGAAGCGGCGAGCATGCCATGCCGACACGTCGTCGGGCGCGCGACGCTGCGCGCGGGCACGCGGCGACCGGCAGCCGGTTCTGCTACGGTTCGCCGATCCGCCGACCGGAGATTCGCATGGACACGATCGTCGCCCCGGGTATCCAGGGCACCATCATCGACACGCAGTCGCACAAGCCGATCGGCGACGTCGTCGTCACCGTGACGAGTCCGGCGCTCGTCGGCGAACTGACGACGGTCAGCGACGGCGGCGGCAACTACGGCTTTTCCGCGTTGCCGGCCGGCGAGTATCTGGTCCGCACCGAGGCCGACGGCCATCACGCGTATTCGCGCGGCCGCATCAACGCGAAACCCGACGCGGTCACGCGCCTGAACATCGAACTGCTGCCGACGACCTTGTCGGGCTGATTTCATGACGCCGAAAGCGATCGAACTCAGGCAGGTCGCCGCCGCCGACGACGTCGCGACGGCGCGATCGTTGTTTCGCGAATACGCCCGGACCATCGGCACCGACCTCGAATACCAGGGGTTCGCCGCCGAACTCGCGCGGCTGCCGGAGCCCTATGTGCCGCCTCGCGGCGCGCTGCTGATCGCGCATGTCGCGAACGCGGTCGCCGGCTGCGTCGCGCTGCGACCGCTCGAGGAGGCCTCGGCCGAGATGAAGCGCCTGTACGTGCGGTCGGACTGTCGCGGCTACGGACTCGGCCGGCGGCTCGTCGCCGCGGTCATCGCCGCGGCGCGCGCCGGCGGCTATCGCGAGCTGCGTCTGGACACGCTGGCGAGCATGACCGCCGCGCAGGCGCTGTACCGGGAACTCGGTTTCGTCGAAATTCCGCCTTACGGCAAGGCCTGGCTGCCCGGCACGCGGTTCTTTTCGCTGGCGCTCGGAGACGCCCGCGCGCCATGACGGGCCTGCGTCTGCTGCTCGCTGCCGGCCTCGCGCTCGCCGTGTCGGGTTTCGTGTACCGCCACGCATTGCCGCCGCCCGAGGCATTGTCGTCGGAACTGCGCGAGGAGCCGCAGCAGACGCCGACGCGCGTCGCGCCGTTTTCGGTGCACGCGAAAGGCGTCGACTATCGGATCGAACCGAAGTTCGACTACGACATCGCCGGTCTCCTCGTCAGCAGCCACGACTCCGCGACGTGGTGGGACACGATTCACGCCGAGAGCAACGATCATCTGAACGTCGCCGACCTTTGCCTGGTCTGGGGCGCGAATGCAGCCGACGGCGCATACCGCTACATGCGTTTCCACAATGCGCAGTTCACCTGCTACTACGCCTATCCGGGCGGCGTGCCGGTCACGCGTGCGCACGAACGCGCGCTGTCGAACAATCATCTGCTGACGACCGACGCGCGCGTCGCCCGCGCGATCCGCGCGCTGCGCATCGGCGATCAGGTGCGGCTGCGCGGGCAGCTCGCGAGCTACAGCCACAACACCGGTTTCGCGTTCGCGCGCGGCACGTCGACGACGCGCGAGGACGGCGGCAACGGCGCCTGCGAGACGATCTTCGTCGACGACCTCCAGGTGCTCGCGCGCGCGCCGGCCTGGCCGCGTGCGCTGTGGTGGGCAGGCCTGCTGCTGCTCGGCATCGGCAGCGTGGTCTGGTACCGGCGGCCGTTCGGCGACAATGCGTGGTGATGGCTGGAATCGGGAATCGTTGACGCGGAACGACAGCCACGCCGGCTCTTGCGTTTCCCCATTCCCGATTCCCAGCTCAATGGCCTGTGCGCTTGCCACAGCGCGTGTCGTTCTCAACAGGCAGGCCGGTTCGACGAGGGGAAATGCGATGAGACTTCTGCTGGTGGTGCTGTTGGCCTGCTGCACCGGCTGCGCGCCGGTCGCGTACCGGCCGATCGTCGATTCGGGTGTGAGTCGCGGCAGCTACGAGGCCGATCTGGACGAGTGCCGGCGTCTGGCCGATCAGCGTCCGGCCGCGGCGAAGGCGGTCGGCGCGGCGACGGCGGGTGCGGCGATCGGTGCGCTGTTCGCGCTCGCGGTCGGCCTGCGCGGCGACGATGTCGCGCACGTGGCGGCGTGGGGCGCGACGAGCTACGGCATCGCCGGCGGCGTCGAGGGTTCCTACGAGCAGCGCGCGATCGTGTCGCGATGCCTCGAAGGACGCGGCTACGACGTCATCGCGGAATGAACCCGCCGATGCATCGGCGCGTGGGTGTCCTGCGCGATCACGCATCCATCACCCGCGTCGCGGCAGTCTGACGGACGCGAGGATTGCCTGCCTGCGCAGGGATGCGCACCTCGTTCGCGAGGTCAGCAGGGATGCGACAGGCCGGCCATGCCCGCAGGACGGTCTTTCGAATCGTCCCGGTGCCGCCGGCCGTCGCCGAGGTGAGGATGATCTGTCCACCCACCTGCAGCGTCGCATTGGCGCCGTTGGCCAATGCCATCGCGCCGCGGATGCGCGCCTTGCCATTGGCGAACTTGGTCGGCTGCTGCCGCTGCGGTAGATAGATGGCGTCGGTCAGCATGCCGCCCTGGGTC
>CAMLLF010000374.1 GCA_946480705.1 uncultured Lysobacteraceae bacterium
TCGACGCGGTCGATAGCCCCATCGAAATCGGCCGCGGCAGCACTGAGATCAATCGTTGCCGGCGTGAAAAAAATCTGTCCGTCGACCGGGGCAGTCAGTGCAACCTGCGGCGGCTGAGGGGCCGGGTGGACGGTGATCCTTCTGCTGATCGATGTCGTGCGTGCCCCCTGGTTGTCGTACGCGACGGCCTGGATGACATAGGGCCACTCGGACGCCTTGACCTCATTCCAGCTGATTTCGTAGGGCGGCTCGAGATCCGTGGCGAGCAGGCCATGGTCGATATGGAATTCGACGCGCGCGATGCTGCCGTCCGTATCGGAGGCGGTGGCGCGAAGCATGACATCGGCAGGTTCAGTGTAGATGCCGCCGTCGGCCGGAGAGGTCAATGCGACCGCAGGCGGCGAATTCTGCGCGAAGACGGTGACGCGCGCCTGCAGCGACGTGTATTCCGCCACAGAGCCGCTCAGGGCCGTGTAGGCGCGCGCGGCGATGCCATACGTTCCGGCCGGAACGGCAGTCCAATTGACGGAATACGGTGGTGTGGTATCGGCACCGATGATGATGGTCTGTTCCGTCGTCTGTGCAATGAACTCCATCGACAGGATGCGATTGCCCGGATCATTCGCCGTCGCAGCGACAGGGATCGTGCTTTGTGCGGCGAACGACGCGCCGTCGTAAGGCGTGGTCAGCTCGACGTTGAGCGGCGGATAGGTGACCAGACCAAGCCGAACCCGATTCGATACTCGCGTCGCACCATGGTTGTCATACGCGATCGCGATGACGTTCAATCCGTCCTGCTGAGGGGCCGTCAGCGGCTGTTCGTAAGGCGCGGCCGTGTCCGTGCCGTAGCGAGTCCCACCAACCTGATCCCAGAATTCGACCTTCGTGATCGTTCCGTCGGGATCCGAGGCATCGGCCTTTACGACGAACGACTGCCCCGGCGTCAGCAGCGCGCCATCGGCAGGACTCGTGATCGACACCATCGGCTGGTGGTTGCCGATCGCGAATTCTACGGTCTTGCTGTTGGCGTGACCGACGTTGTCGATCGCCTGCGCCTGGACCTCGTACGTGCCGTTGCCGGGGCTCCAGGTGAACCGGAACGGCGCGGTGCAGTCCTCTCCCAGGTAGTCGGGTCCCATGAACGTGATCGCGTTGAAGCGAACACAGTCGATGCTGCCGTCGGTATCGAACGCCTCAACCTTGAACGTGACGCTGGAGTTCGAAACAGCGACGGAATTCTGGACCGGCTCCAGGATACGGACGGTCGGACGAATGTTTGGATTGCCCGTCACAAGCACTGTCGTCGATGCACCCGTCACGTAGGTGCCGCCGGCGGTCTGGCCGATCGCCGTGATCTTGTGCGTGGATGCGGTAACGCCGCTCCAGGTCGCCGAATACGGCGGGCTGGAATCGACGCCGATCAGCGCGCCCGGGTAGTAGTAGCCTGGACCGCGGAAGTCGTTCGCACGAAATTCGACCTTGGCGATCGTTCCCGTCGGATCGGTCACGCTGACCTGTATCGGAATCGTCGCCAGCGAGGAGTAAGTTGCTCCCGAAGCGGGCGCCGAGAACTCGATGGTCGGCGTCCCGGACTGAGCCGCTGCGTTACTGCAGCACACCGCAACAATCAGTTGCGCCGCTGCTCCGACGATCGCCGCGCATGCGCGCGTCGGTCGGCCACCAACTCTGTGCTTCATTCGATCTCTCGCCTGCCGTTGCCGTCCGAAATCTGGCCGCACTACGGCGCGGGCAACGGCCTGCGAGCGCAAGCTGCCCTATAAGCGCCAGATCATTTGGCCCCCTTGCAGCGAGGCATTGCTGCCGCCGCTGGTCCGCCAGACGGCGGTCATCCAACCCTATCGGTATTCAATGAAAAAAATGATCACGTGCTCGAAAGTAGACCGGAAATAAAGTCAGAGGAGGTCGATTCGCCTGTCGGCGTGGGGGCGACGCACAAGGCCGCATGACCGGACGCACGACTGCGGCATCTTCGGCTGGACCGCGTCCGCAAGGACGAGACCTCCGCATGAGGCGGCCGATCGCGCCGGACGAACACTTTTGGCGTTCCGATTCATCGCCACGAATCACGCACACGAAAAAGCCGCCCACAAGGGGCGGCTTTTCGTGTGCCGGTGACGCTTACTCGCAGGTCAATGCATTCGTATTGACCGGCCGAGTCCACGTTCTCGTACCGCTGCCGAGCGGCACGTTGGCTGCCGTCGTCGTGCTCGCGTAGTCGAACACCATCTGGTAGCAGTGCGGGAAGCGGAACGTGACGGTGCCCCAGGTGTTCTGTTGCGCGCTCGGTCCGAAATTACCGGCGAACCCGCCGCCGGTCTGGAAGATCGTCGGCACCGAGATCGGGCCGCGCTGGTCGTGGTTGACCTGGGTGGCGCCGAACAGCCAGAACGGACGGCCGTCCGGACCGAAGGTGAACCACGCGAACGTAAACAGCACTTGCGTCGTGTTGCCCGGCAGGTCGAATACCTGCACGAGCATGCCTTCACCCGAATGCGCCTCGTCGAACCAGTTGCCGGTCAGGTAACCGTTGATGGGCAGCGGACCGCCGCGCGTCGGGTAGTCGGTGGCGGAGGCCGTATACGTCGGCACCGAGATCGTGCCGTAGCGCGTCGAGCCGTCGGTGAAGAAGTTGTCGAATCGGATCGAGAACGCGTTGTTGAAATCGAACAGCGCCGTGTCGGGCGATACGTAGGAGAAGTTCTCCAGCACGTAGGTCGTGCTGTCGATGACCGGCGTATCGGCCATGACGTGTTCGCGGAACGTATTCGGCTCTTCGGCGACGCGAACGAACAGGTCGTTGGCGAACGGCGACTGGCTCACGCGAATGCCGGGGAACAGCGGATACCGCGTGACGCGGCCTTCGTTGGACGGATCGCGCTTGATGCGCATCAGCGTGACGGCTTCATAGAACTGACCGCTGCTGCTGCACGGCACGCGCCAGATGTCAATGTCGACGAGTTCCGACACGTAGTTCGAATTGCCCTGCTCGATCGCCGCGAGGCGCATGCGCAGCGGCGCGCTGGTCGGATAGACCGGACCGCTCGTCGTCAGCGGCAAGCCCTCCGGTGCGCGGTAGGCGAGGCAGCTCGGTGCATAGGCGCGACGGCCGTTTGCGATGGGGACCGCGGATTTGGCCGATGCGTCGGACTTGGCCTGACCGCGCGACGGCACTTCGGTCGCGACGCGGCCCTGCTGGGCAGCGAGTTCGGAAACCGCCCTCTGTTCCTGGGCGACGACGCTGTTGCGCTGCTGCGAAGTCGCGTCGAGTTCGGCAGCGCCCGCGTAAGGCGCCAGGACCATCAGCAGCGCCGCTGCGCCCCAAGCTTTTAATGAACGCATAACAATTTCTCCCTAGAAAAAGTGCGAGCCGCAAACGTCCCTGAGAGTGTTTTGCAGCGGATGAATTGCCAGTGAACTTTTACTGCGTCGACGGACCTGTTCTGTCCGCCGTCGCTCGACTGCATGACGACCCCATCCTGCGATAATGCCCGATCCACTTCCGGTAGTTCATCCATGCAACTCGTCGACATCGGCGCCAACCTGACCCATTCCTCGTTCCAGCACGACCTTGGCGCGGTTCTCGAACGGGCCCGTGACAACGGCGTAAGCCAGCTCGTCGTGACCGGGGCCAGCCGCGAGGGCAGTCCGCAGGCGCTGACGCTGGCGCGGGCGCATCCGGGGCTGCTTTACGCGACGGCCGGCGTGCATCCGCATCATGCGGGCGAATACGACGGCGACTGCGACGCGCTACTGCGCGAACTCGTCGCAGCGCCGGAGGTTCGCGCGGTCGGAGAGACCGGGCTGGACTACTACCGCGACCTGTCGCCGCGTCCGACCCAGCAGTTTGCGTTCGAGCAGCAGCTGCAGATCGCGCTGGACTGCGGCAAGCCGCTGTTCCTGCATCAGCGCGATGCGCACGACGACTTCATGGCCATTCTGAAACCGGTCCGCGACAAGCTCGCCGCGGTCGTCGTGCACTGCTTCACGGGCACGCGCGAGGAGCTGTTCGACTACCTCGACCTCGACTGCCACGTCGGCATCACCGGCTGGATCTGCGACGAGCGCCGCGGCACGCACCTGCGCGAGATCGTCGGCAACATTCCGCTGAACCGGCTCATGATCGAGACCGACAGCCCCTACCTGCTGCCGCGCAACGTCTCGCCGATGCCGAGCCACCGCCGCAACGAGCCGATGTATCTCGCGCATATCTGCGCCGAGGTCGCGCGCGATCGCGGCGAGACACTCGAAGCGACGGCGCAGGGCACGACGGCGACGGCGCGGGCGTTCTTCAGTCTCTGAGCCGGACTGCACGCCGGTTGCTGAAGGCCAGCAAACCGGGGAACCGGTGCGCACGCAACCGGTCAGACTGCTCTGGCATCTTACGGCGGCACTGCCGAGAACTCCCATGACCCGACCGACCCGCAGCCTGATCTGGATTGCCGGCTTCCTGGCCGCGATCGCCGTTCTTGCCGGCCTGATCGCCCCGCGCCTCGCGCAGGCGTTCATGGCCAATCCCTTCTTCAACGGCATCATCCTGCTCGTGCTCGCGGCCGGCATCGCCGTGAATCTGCGCCAGGTGCTCGACTCCTCGCGCCGATGGCGCGCATGCTCGCCGGTCGCGAGCGCGGCAAGCTCGCGCTGAGTCCGAGTTCCATGCGCACGGTGCTCGACGGCGTGTATCTGCGGCTCGAGGAAGCGCGCGACCTGTCGCGCTATCTGATCGGGCTCGCGATCTTCCTCGGCCTGCTCGGCACGTTCTGGGGACTGCTCGGCACGATCCGCGCGGTCTCCGACATCATCGGCTCGCTCGGCCTCGGTACCGACGCCGCCGCGATGTTCGCCTCGCTCAAGGACAATCTGCGCGAGCCGCTGGCCGGCATGTCGA
>CAMLLF010000375.1 GCA_946480705.1 uncultured Lysobacteraceae bacterium
GCGCGCGCCACGATCCACCCGGCGCCGGCGCAGGTGCCCTGCAGCGCGCGGAACAGCCAGAGGCTTTCTATCGACCAGGTCAGGGCACAGCCGATCGACGCGAGCATGAACAGACCGACGCCGGCGATCACGACCGGCCGCCGTCCGAGCGCGTCGGACAGCGGGCCGTGAACGAGCGACATGAGCGCAAGCGCGACCAGATAGATCGACAGCGTCTGCTGCATCGCGAAATCGTCGGCGCGGAATTCCGCGGCAATCGCCGGGAACGCCGGAAACATCGTGTCGATGGCGAACGGACCGAACATCGCTAGTCCGGCCAGCAGCAGGGTGAGTCCGCGCTTGGGCTCTACGGGCATCAGAAATCGGAACGCTGCCGCAGGGGCACGGATCGTTGCGGCCGACCTTCGGATCGGTGCGACGCACGGTCGCAGGCGTCAGGCGACGTTCGAGCCAGAAGTCGTGCGCGTCGAGCGCGAACTCGACCATGCTGTCGATCAGCGCGTCGCGCTGTTCCTGCGTCGCGACCTCGCTGCCGGTTTCCTCGTCGTCGGGGCCGCGCGCGAGCAGATCGACCGCTTCGAGATCGTCCGCCCAGTCGGGATCGTCGAGCAGCTCGTCCCACTGCTCTTCGCGCAGCGCGACGCCGCGCAGGTAGCCGAGCGCCCACTCCTGGCCCCAGGCGGCAAACCCGCCGTCCTCGAGTTCGAATTCGCCGATCCACGGCTCGAATTCCGCGCCGCCCTGGGCGAGCACGTCGGCGATGCGGTTGTAATGGCGCATGATCAGATCGAGGATCCGCTGGGCTTCGACGTCGTCCTCGAACACCGGCGCGTCGGAAGGTTCAGCGGCTTCGACGGCCCAGATCCACGGAATCCATTCGGACGGCGTGATAAGGTCCGGGCCCGACAGCACGGCGGTGAGATAGCCGTCGAGCATCTCGAAACTCATTCCGTCGCGCTCGACCGCGCGTTCGTCGAGGAAGCGCGACAGCGTTTCGATGTCCTGTTCGTTGAGCGGCTGCGAAAGGGATTGTGGCAGAGCCATGCGAGCGATCCTGTTCGATGGGGGCGACGCCGCCGTCCGCGCGGCGCAGGTTGCACATGATGCACCATGCGCGCGTCCGGCGCGCGGCGCCGGTCGCGATTCCGCGGCTTGACCATCGTCGAATGGCGGATCCGCGCGCGTCGTCGGCACGGACGCTCGCATAGAATCGGCCGATGTCGCGCGGAGTCCGATCATGCCCTGGATATCGATAGTCGCCGTCGGCGGCGGCGCGGCGCTCGGCGCGTGGCTGCGCTGGGGCCTGGGCGTCTGGCTGAATCCGCTGCTGGAGCGCCTGCCCCTCGGCACGCTCGCGGCGAACCTGCTGGGCGGACTGCTCATGGGCGTGCTGCTCGCATTGCTCGAGGCCTGGGGCGACGTTTCCCCGGAACTGCGCCTGTTCGCCGGCACCGGCTTCCTCGGCGGCCTGACCACGTTTTCCACATTTTCCGGCGAAGCCGCCGTGCTGATCGAGCGCGGGCAACTGCCCTGGGCCGCCGCGCTGGTCGCCGCTCACGTCGCCGGCTCGGTACTCGCGACGCTGGCCGGCTGGCTGCTGCTGCGCGCCGTGCTGCGCAGCTGAAGCGCTCGCCCGGACGCCGCGCGCCGCCGGATTCGATGCCGCCGGCCGAATCCGGCAAAATACCGCCCTTTGTGCCGCGGCTCCGTGCCGCGGCGAGTTCGACCGGATCCCAACGATGAGCCTGCAAAGCAATTTCGAACAGATTCCGCTGAAGGAATACGCCGAGCGCGCGTATCTGGACTATTCGATGTACGTCGTGCTCGACCGCGCCCTGCCCTTCGTCGGCGACGGGCTGAAGCCGGTACAGCGACGCATCGTCTACGCGATGAGCGAACTCGGCCTCGCCGCCACCGCCAAGCCGCGCAAGTCGGCGCTGACGATCGGTGAAGTCCTCGGCAAATACCATCCGCACGGCGACAGCGCCTGCTACGAAGCGATGGTGCTGATGACGCAGCCGTTCTCGTACCGCTATCCGCTGATCGAAGGCCAGGGCAACTTCGGCTCGCCCGACGATCCGAAATCCTTCGCGGCGATGCGCTACACCGAGGCGAAGCTCTCGCCGATCGCGACGTTGCTGCTCGAAGAGCTCGGACAGGGCACCGTCGATTTCTCGCCGAACTACGACGGCACGCAGGACGAACCGTCGTGGCTGCCTTCACGCGTGCCCCACGTGCTGCTGAACGGATCGACCGGCATTGCGGTCGGCATGGCGACGGACATTCCGCCGCACAACCTGCGCGAAATCGCGAGCGCCTGCATCCGCCCGCTCGACGATCCCGATGCCACCGAGCGCGCAGATCGTGTTGCCGGCGATGCCGTGCGCGATCTCTGCGAGCACGTGCACGGTCCCGACTATCCGACGCGCGCGGAGATCATCACGCCGAAGGCCGAACTGCTCGCGCTCTACGAGAACGGCGTCGGCAGCGTGCGCGCCCGCGCCGTCTATGCGAAGGAAGACGGCAACGTCGTCATCACGGCGCTGCCGTATCAGGTGTCGCCGTCGAAGATCCTCGAGCAGATCGCCGCGCAGATGCGCGCGAAGAAGCTGCCGATGCTCGAAGACCTGCGCGACGAATCCGATCACGAGAACCCGATCCGTCTCGTGCTGATTCCGCGCTCCAGCCGCGTCGACGCCGACGAGATGATGCAGCACCTGTTCGCGACGACGGATCTCGAGAAGAGCTTTCGCGTCAATCTGAACATCATCGGACTCGACGGCCGTCCGCAGGTCAAGAACCTCAAGCAGATCCTCAACGAGTGGCTGCGCTTCCGCACCGACACGGTGACGCGCCGCCTGAATCACCGCCTCGCCAAGCTCGAGCGCCGCCTGCACCTGCTCGAAGGCCTCCGTATCGCGTATCTGAACCTCGACGAGGTGATCCGCATCATCCGCACCGAGGAAGAACCGAAACCGGTGCTGATGGCGCGCTTCAAGCTCAGCGAGGAACAGGCCGACTACATTCTCGAGACGCGCCTGCGCCAGCTCGCGCGCCTGGAGGAAATGAAGATCAACGCCGAGCGCGACCAGCTCGAGGAAGAGCGCGCGCGCATCAACGTGATCCTCAATTCCAAGCAGCGGCTGAAAACGCTGATCAAGGACGAGCTCAAGGACGACGCGAAGAAATACGGCGACGACCGCCGCTCGCCGATCATCGAGCGCCAGGTCGCCCAGGCGCTCGACGAGGCCGCACTCGTCGCAAGCGAGCCGACGACGGTCGTGCTGTCGCAGAAGGGCTGGATCCGCGCCGCGAAGGGCCATGACGTCGACCCGGCCGGCATGAACTACCGCGAAGGCGATGCGCTGCAGGCGTTCGCGCGCGGCCGCACGACGCAGCAGGTCGCGTTCGTCGACTCGACCGGCCGCAGCTACTCGACACCGGCCCACAGCCTGCCTTCGGCACGCGGCAACGGCGAACCCCTGACCGGGCGGTTCGCGCCGCCGCCGGGCGCGAGCTTCGAGGCCATCGCGATGGCCGACGCCGACACGCGCATCGTGCTCGCGTCCGACTACGGCTACGGCTTCGTCACGCGCTTCGCGAATCTCGTCGGCAACAAGAAGGCCGGCAAGCAGATCCTCAACATCGACGACAGCGCGCACGTGCTGGCCCCGGGCTACGTCGCCGATCCGGCGCGCGACCGCATCGTCGTCGTGACGAACGCAGGCCATCTGCTGATGTTTTCCGTTGCCGAACTGCCGGAACTCGACAACGGCGGCAAAGGCAACAAGCTCATCGAGATTCCGAAGGCCAAGCTCGCCGACGGCGAGCGCGTCGCCGGCATCACCGTCGTCGCCGAGGGCAAGGGCGAAGTCACGCTCTACGCCGGCGCGCGCAAGCTCACGCTGCGCTGGGCCGACCTCGTCGAATACGGCGGCAACCGCGCCGGGCGCGGCGGCCTGCTGCCGCGCGGCCTGCAGCGCGTCGAGCGGATCGAGACGACAGCCTGATACGTAGGGCGCAATAGCCAAACGGCATTGCGCCGTACATCAGGCTGCGTCGCGGCGAGGCGGCGCGTTGTGGCATGTCGATCAAAAGGCGCGGTCGCGTCGCAGAGACGGCGCATTGCCCTTTGGTAATTGCGCCCTTGTATCTTTCCGAGGTAACGCTTCCCTTAGGGAAACGCCTTCCGGATGCGCCCTTGCGGCTTCGAGCCCGAAACGTAGATAGCGCACCGGAAGGCGGCTTTTCCTCACGCGAAGACCGGACAGTATCTGGGGCCCGGCCTGGCCGAGAGCCCGCATTGACAAGGTGGATGTACGCGATGAGTGAAGCAGCAGTGTGGTTGGGAATCGATGTCGCCAAAGCAACGCTGGCTTGCGCGTTGCGGCTGGGGAACAAGCACAAGAACAAGTCCTTTGCGAACACGTCCAAGGGCCACCGGGAGCTGTTGGAGTGGGTTGTCCTGCATGGCGGTAGCACGCCGCTGCATGCGTGCCTGGAAGCCACCAGTGTGTACGGTGAGGCGGTCGCGATCGCGTTGGCCGAAGCCGGTCATACGGTGTCGGTAGTCAATCCGTCGTTGCCTCGTGCGTATGCCCAAGCGATGGGCCTGCGCAGCAAGACGGACGGATTGGATGCGCGCGTGCTGGCGGATTTCTGCCGCGATCAAGTGCCCATGGCGTGGCAACCGCCTTCGGCCAAGGAACAGCAGCTGCGCGCGCTCATACAGCGCCTGCAGGCGCTGATGGGCATGAAAGTCCAAGAAGAACTGCGCCTGGAGACCCTGCGCGAGATCGTGCGCAGCAGCGTGGAGACGCATCTGAAATGGCTGCTGGCCGAGATCGAACGCGTCAGCAAAGAAATTCAGACCCTGATCGACGACGATCCGGATCTGCG
>CAMLLF010000376.1 GCA_946480705.1 uncultured Lysobacteraceae bacterium
CAGCAGCCCGACCGCTTGCAGCAGCAGCGGAGCGATCAGCAGCTGTCGCGCCGACAGCTCGGCGTGACCGCCCAGCCACAGCCAGACGCGGCCCGGCAACTGCATGACGCCGAGCGCGGCCAGCACGACCGACGCGGCTTGCAGCGAATGACCCTGTTCGACCAAGCGCGGAATCACGACGATCGTCAACGCCATCGCCGCGAACGTCGCGACGACGAACGGCGCGCCGAGCACGATCGCCCGTCTGCCGATGTCTTTCGCCCGCGGTGCCGCCGCGCCGGTGCCCGCCGGCGACGCGCCGTCGGTAAACGTCGGCAGCACGCGGCGCCACAGCAGCAGCGTGGCGAGCACCCAGAGGACGGCGAGCAGATGCAGCGTCGCGCGCCAGCCCCAGGCGGCGCTGCAGATGCCGGCAAGCGGCAGGAACAACGTGCTCGCGAGACCGCCCATCACCGTCACTGCCGCGAGTGCGCGCAGGCGACGCGCGGGGTCGGCGATCTCGCGCGTTACGAGCGCAAACGCGGTCTCGTACAGCACGACCGACATGCAGGCGCCGAGTCCGGTCCAGACGAGGTAGAGCTGAATCGTCGTCGTGATCGCCGACCACGCGAGCAGCAGGCCAGCCGCCGCCGAGGCGCCGCCGAGCAGCAGCCGCGAACCTTCGCCGCGGTCCAGGCGGCGGCCGACGCGCGCAGCGAGCGCCGCGCTGACGCCCAGACCCAGCGAAAATGCGCCGGCGATGCCCGCCGTCGTCGCGCCGAGCTCGCTCCGCATCGGCACGGCGAGCACCGAATACGCATAGTACAGAATGCCCCAATAGACACATTGCACTGCGCCGAGCATCCAGATCGCGGGCCGGCGCGCGTCGGTCACGGCCGCGCCGGTCCGCAGCAGGATGCGGCTTTGCCGGTTGCGGCGGCGATCGTCGCAATCGGAACTGCCGGCGCGGCGCAGCCGCACCCCGCGTCTCCCGCGGCCTTCGCATCCGCATCGGCAACGCAGCACGCATCGCTGCCCGCCGGCGCCGGCCCGCCGCAGCAGCCGGCAGCGGCCTGCGCGGCGTCCTCGTCGGCGAACTGCGTGTTGCAGACACCCGTTTCGGGCAGGACGAGTTCGACGCGGCGCGCCGCTTCCCAGTCGCCAGAGACCGCGGCGACGACCGAGCGCACCTGCTCGTAGCCGGTCAGCAGCAGGAACGTCGGCGCGCGCCCGTAGCTTTTCATGCCGACGATGAAGAGGTTCGAATCCGGCTGTGCGAGTTCCGCTGCGCCGTGCGGTCGCACCGTGCCGCAGCTGTGCAGGTTCGGATCGATCAGCGGCGCGAGTGCGCTCGGCGCCTGCGTGCCCGGATCGAGATCGAGGCGCACTTCGTCGAGAAGGCGCAGATCGGGACGGAAGCCGGTCGCGGCGACGATCTCGTCGACCGGCGGCAGGGCGAAGTCCTCGCCGCACGCCACCCAGCGGCCGTCCTGCGCGGCGATGCGGTCGATGTGTATGTTGGTGTGTACCGTGACGACGCCGCTGTCCACGAGACGACCGATGCGCGAGCCGAGCCGTCCGCGCTCCTTCAACTGATCGTTCTCGCCGCCGCCGAGGACGCGGCGCAGCGACGGACGCCGCACGGCCCAGTGGATCTGCATCCGGCCGCCGTCGCGCGCGACCTGCGCCAGATCGGCGATCACGTTGAACGCCGAATGGCCGCTGCCGACGACGAGCACGCGCCTGCCCGCATAGCGCGCACGCTCCGTTCCGGCGACGTCGGGCAGGCCATAGGCGATGTGCGCCCGCGCGGCGCGCTCGCCGATCGCCGCCAGCCCGGACGCGCCGATCGGATTTGGATGCGCGATCGTTCCCGAGGCGTCGATGACGGCCTGCGCGAGCACTTCGTGTTCGGCGCCGTCGGTGTCGTAACGCACGAGAAACGGCGCGGTGTCGCGCTGCGCGTTCTTCATGCGATCGCGGCGCTGCTTCGCAACCGCGGTGACGCGCGCGTTCAGGCGCAGGTGGGGTGCGATCGCGGCGGTCGCCGCGAGCGGCTGCAGATAGCGCGCGATCACCTCGCCGCCGGTCGGGAACTGCGCCGGATCGGGCGGCTCCCAGCCGGTCGCGCGCAGCAGCGCGACACATTTCTTGTCGAGATTGAATTCCCAGGGCGAGAACATGCGGACGTGCGCCCAGCGGCGCATGCCGGCGCCGGCTTCGCGGCCGGCTTCGAGAATGAGCGGCGCGTGACCGCGCGCGAGCAGATGCGCGGCGGCGGCCAGACCGACCGGACCGGCACCGATGACGACGACAGGCAGAGCGAAGGACATGACGGACCTCATTGTCAGCAGGAAGGCTCGCCGGGGACACCGGCGAGATTGGCGGAAATCAGGCGTTCGACGATGACGACGTCGATCCAGCGGCCGTCGAGCCGGCCGTGCTTCTCGTAGATGCCGACCTCACGGAAGCCGCAGGCGGCGCACAGGCGGCGACTCGCGATGTTCGACGGAAAGATTCGCGAAACGAGCTTCCAGCAACCGCGCGTCTGCGCCGCGTCGATCAGCGCCGCGAGCAGCGCGCGACCCACACCGCGTCCGCGCGCCGCGCGGTCGAGATAGATCGAGAACTCGGCTATGCCCGCATAGCAGTCGCGGGCGCGATAGCTCGACAGCCCTGCCCAACCGATCACGACGCCGGCGGCATCGGTCGCGACGAGCAGCGGATGGCGTGCATCGTGCAGACGGGTCGCGATGTCTGCAGCGCTCCGCGGCATCGTCTCGAACGTCGACGAGCGCTCGGCGATGCCCTGGTTGTAGATCGCGGCGATCGCGGCCGCGTCGGCGTCGAGCGCATGTCGAATCGAAGTCGATGTGTGCATAATGTTGTTACTTGCAACCATGGGGGCAAAAAAATATCAGCCGCATCCGCCCGGACCGCAGGCGCTGCCGGTGCTGCAGTCGCCGACGCTGACGCCCGAGACGAAGCGCGCCTGTGCCGTGCGCGCGAGCCGCCGGATGACGTCGATCACGGTCGCGCGAACGGCCGGATCGAGCGCAGCAACGATCGCCGCCTGCTGCGCAACGAGTTCGCGGCTGATGGTTTCGTAGAGCGACTGGCCGGCGCGCGTAATCTCCAGCGACAGCGCGCGCGCGTCGACGGCGTCGGGTTTCCGTTCGGCGTAGCCCTTGCGGACCAGCGCATCGACGACACGCGTGGTCGTGCTCTTGTCGAGCAGCAGGCGCTCGGCCAGTGCCTGGCTGCGCATCGGACCATGCTCGGCCAGCGCTTCGAGCGCATAGCATTGCGTGACAGAAATGTCATAGCAGCAGATCTTGTCGCGGTCGCGAAACTGATAGATGCGCACGAGATCCGAGACGGCGGCATGCAGGGCCGCAGCATCGGCGAGGACGGCGGCGGGGAGCGATTCGGTGCCGGTTGAAATTCGTTGCATGTAACAACCATATTCGCGACGACCTGTCGGCGTCAAGCCCTTTGACGGCAGCCAAGCGCCGAAAGACCGGCGCCCGAGGAGAAGAGCCGCGGCCGAGCGTGCGATGTACGCGTGTACTCGCGCGAAGCCGACGCATGGGTCGTCAGGACTGCCGCGTCGCCGCCATGTCAGTCGCCGGACGGATTCCCGCAAATCTGACGACCGACGTGCCTGGTCGACGCTGTCGCGCGGCCGCGTATCTCGTGGTGGTGCGCCGCCGGAATCTGCAGCCTTTTTTCATCAGGGCAAATTTTTGCGGCTCGCCGGCTCGGCCGGAGACGGCTGGCCGAAACTCTGTGGATGTCCTCGACCGTGCTCGACCGTGTCGACAGCGTCGGCCCAGACCGCGGCAACGCATCGCGGTCCTCGACCGCGGCGGGCCGGGGCAGCGGCGACGCACTGGGTGTCCTCGACTACGCGGCACCGTGGATGTCCTGGGTGTCCTCGACTACGTCGGCACCGTGGATGTCCTCGATCGCGGTGCTCGACGCTATTTGTGTACCCGCCTGAGCTCCAAACCCTCGCGACGTCGGTGCTTGAAAACTCCGGATGTCCTCGGAGCTGCCCTCGGAGCTGTCCGAAGCTCCTGGGTGTCTCTGAAGCGTCTAAAGCGCTCCTCGTTGGGTATCCCAGCTTCCCCGTCCTTTTTGGGTGTCCCAGCTTCCCCGGAAGCGTCTGAAGCGCTCCTCTTTGGGTGTCCCAGCTTCCCCGCCAGCTTCCCCCAGCTTCCCGAAACTTCTTGGCTGTCCCGTCAGAGCATCCCGAAGTGCGCGCCGCCACCGCTCGTTGGGTGTCCCGAAGCCATGCCGCCAACCCCGAAACGCTCCTGCCCGCTGCCCCGCGTACACGCAATCGCTGCATCCCTTTCACATTTTCGACACGCTGCCGGGATCGCTCTGCCGTTCACCTGATTTATACAAAGATCCGTTTGCCATCCGCATGATGTTTCAATAATCTCGACCAAACGGTTAAGTACGTGCGTGCCCGTTTTCACACGGATGAACGAACGGGTTTGCTTCCGCGTCGCCGGGTATCCAGGGAAACCCGGCGGCATCGCTGGTGGCCAGGGGCCGGCCGCCGATGCAGTGGGGGTTGCGATGACCTTGACTGATCTGGCGTACGTCGGTACCGCCGCGGCCGTGACCGTGGCGGCGCAATGGATGTTGATTCCCCTCGCCCGTCGCTACGGGCTGCTCGATGTTCCGTGCGGCCGGCACGACCATGCCCGGCCGACGCCGCTTGTCGGAGGCGTCGCGATCTATATCGGCGTGCTCGCGGCCTGTCTGGTCCGCGGCGAACTCGCCATGCCGCTGGTCGCTTTTCTCGTGGCCGGCGGCATCATCGTGCTGGTCGGCCTGATCGACGACCGGCGCGATCTTTCGTGGCGCTATCGCATCGTCGCCCAGGCGTGCGCGGG
>CAMLLF010000377.1 GCA_946480705.1 uncultured Lysobacteraceae bacterium
TGGGCCTGGGCGCGGCCGGAGCGGGCGACGAGCTGGAGGCGGACGGCGATGAGGACCAGGAGGAGCGTGGTGAGGCCGCCGATGACGAGCCCGTCGACGACGACATCCGCACTGCGGCCTGGGTGAAAATCCGTACGGTCGGTAGGGCGAAACACCACGGTCCGCTCGCCGCCGGTCAGGTCGACCAGACTCTCCAGATCCGCCTTGACGTCGTAAAAGTCGATTGCTCGCTTGTCGCCTTCCCAGTGCTCCGGACGCGCACGGCCGCAGGCAACGGCCGCAACGCGGCGCGTCTCGCACGGCGCATCGTCGCCAACGCGAAATACACGGGCGATCTCGAACAGACGGACACGTTCCTGCTGGCGATTCGTGTTGTGCCTGAGCGCCTCGACCAGCCCCGGCAGCAGCGACGGGCGCATGACGCCGAGCTCGGCCGAGAGCGGATTCGCGAGCTCGACCGTGCCTTCGCGCAGCTGCCAGCGCGCGAGCGTCTCGCCGGCGACGAACGCGAAAGTGACCGCTTCGACATAGCCGCGCTCGACCAGCCCCGGCAGCAGCGAAGTCCGCATGACGGCGAGATCGGCGCTCAGCGGATTGGCCAGCGCTACCGATCCCTCTTCACGTCCCCAGCGCTGCAGCCATTCGCGCGCGACGAAGCTGTAGCAGACCGCTTCGAAATAACCGCCGGCGACGAGCTGCAGGCGCACGCGTTCGGCCGGCACTTGTGATTCGGGCGGCAGATTCAGACGCAGCTGGCCGCTCGGCGCGCGCGTCGGCACACGTTCGTAGCCATGCACGCGCACGACTTCCTCGATGAGGTCTTCTTCGATGTCGATATCGAAACGGCGGGCAGGCGGCGTCACTGACCAACCCGCCTCGGTGGCGGCGACGCTCATGCCGAGCGCGCGCAGGATGCGATCGACTTCGGCATCGGGAACATCCATGCCGAGTACGCGCAGCAGCCTCTGACGACGCAGCACCACCGGCTTGCGCTGTGGCAGGTGATCGGCGGCAACCGCTTCGACGACCGGGCCGGCCTTGCCGCCGGCGATCTGCAGCAGCAGCGCGGTGGCGCGCTCGAGCGCGGCGCGCGGCAGCTCGGGATCGACGCCGCGTTCGAAACGATGCGACGCATCGGTATGCATGCCGAGCTTGCGCGCGCGCCCCATGATCGACGCGGGCGCGAAATGCGCGCTTTCGAGGAAGACATCCGTCGTCGCGTCGGTTACGCGCGAATCGAGGCCGCCCATGATGCCGGCCAGCGCGACCGCACGCGCTTCGTCGGCAATCACGAGAAACGGTTCGTCGAGCGTCACGTCATTTCCGTCGAGCAGCGTCAGCGTCTCGCCGGTACGTGCGCGACGCACGTGAATGTCGCCGGCGAGCCGCGCGTTGTCGAACGCGTGCAGGGGCTGGCCGAGCTCGAGCATGACGTAGGCCGTGATGTCGACGACGGCGCTGATCGGACGCAGACCGGCGCGACGCAGACGCTCCTTGAGCCACAACGGCGACGGTGACGTCGGGTCGATGCCTTCGACGACGCGTCCGAGATAGCGCGGACAGTCGGCGCCGGCATCCAGACGCACGCTGCGCGCGGCGTTGCTCGTCACGGTCGCTGCGTCCTCGGCGCTTTCGGCGAGCGACGCACCGAACAGTGCCGCCACGTCGTAGGCGAGACCGCGCAGGCCGAGGCAATCCGGCCGGTTCGGCGTCATTTTCAGTTCGATGCTGGCATCGGGCAGCGCCAGACAGGTGGCCAGCGACGCACCGGTCGGCGCGTCCGCCGGCAGTTCCATGAGACCGGACGCATCGGCGTCGAGACCAAGCTCTTTCGCCGAGCACAGCATGCCGAACGAGTCGACGCCGCGCAGTGCGGCCTGCTTGATGTCCATGCCGTTGGGCAGCTTCGCGCCGATCGTCGCGACCGGCGCCTTGAGGCCGAGCCGCGCGTTCGGCGCGCCGCAGACGATCTGCAGCGGCTCGGCATTTCCGACAGAAACGCTGCAGACGCGCAGCTTGTCGGCGTTCGGATGCTTCTCGCAGGCGACGATCTCGCCGACGAGCACGCCGTCGAGCCCTTCGCCGAGCACCTCGACGCCTTCGACTTCGAGACCGGCCATCGTCAGTCGATGGCACAACTCGGCTCTATCGGCAGCCGGATCGACGAGGCTGCGCAACCAGTTTTCGCTGAATTTCATGAGGGCGCTTCCAGAAGTGGTGAGAGCGAACCGCGGTCGCGTCAGGCGAACTGGCGCAGGAAGCGAAGGTCGTTCTCGAAAAACTGGCGCAGATCCTTGACGCCGTAGCGCAGCATCGCGAAACGCTCGACGCCGAGACCGAACGCGAATCCGCTGTAGCGTTCGGGATCGATGCCGCAGTTGCGCAGCACGTTCGGATGCACCATGCCGCAGCCGAGCACTTCGAGCCAGCGCTCGCTGCCGTCCTGCTGATCCCAGCGGATGTCGACCTCGGCCGAGGGCTCGGTGAACGGAAAATAGCTCGGCCGGAAACGCATCTCGAAGTCGCGCTCGAAGAACGCACGCACGAATTCGGCCAGCGTGCCCTTGAGATCGGCGAAGCTCGACGTTTCGTCGACGAGCAACCCCTCGACCTGATGGAACATCGGCGTGTGCGTCTGGTCCGAATCGCTGCGATAGACCTTGCCCGGCGCGATCACGCGAATCGGCGGCGTGCGGCCGCTCATCGCTCGGATCTGCACCGGCGAGGTATGCGTGCGCAGCAGGCGACCGTCGGGAAAATAGAACGTGTCGTGCATCGCGCGCGCCGGGTGGTGCGGCGGAAAGTTCAGCGCTTCGAAGTTGTGATAGTCGTCTTCGATTTCCGGGCCTTCGGCGACCTGGTAACCGAGACGCTGGAAGATGTCGGTAATGCGTGCGAGCGTGCGCGACACCGGATGGACGGCGCCGAGATCGGCGATGCGGCCCGGCAAGGTGACGTCGACGAGCTCGCCGGCAAGACGCTCGGCGAAAGCGGCCTCTTCGAGCACGCTGCGCCGCGCGGAAATCGCATTCTGCAGACTTTCCTTGACGCGATTCACGCGTTCACCGGCGGCCTTGCGCTCGTCCGGAGCGAGCTTGCCGAGCGCCTTGAGCTGCTCGGTCACGAGTCCGCTCTTGCCGAGCAGTCCTACGCGCAGGCTTTCGAGCTGATCGATCGAAGCGGCTTGCCCGATGCGCGCCAGCGATTCGTCGACCTGCGTCTGCAATACGTCCATGCAAACTCCAAAAATAAACTCATTCTGTTCTTGCGGAGCGCCGCCACTCGCCGCGCCACATCGCCGGGCGCGCGCGACGCCCTGCGCGCAAAAAAATGGGGAGCGAAGGCGACAAGCCCGCGCTCCCCACGTTGCAGCCGACGGCGCGAAGGCCGTCGAGGGTATCTCGCTGCGGTTACGCGGCCAGGGCGGTCTTCGCCTTCTCGGCCAGCGCACCGAACGCCGCGATGTCGTGCACCGCGATGTCGGCCAGCACCTTGCGGTCGACGTTGATGTTGGCCTTCTTCAGGCCGTTCATCAGACGGCTGTAGGACAGGCCGAACTGACGCGCACCGGCATTGATACGGACGATCCAGAGCGCGCGGAACTGGCGCTTGCGCTGCTTGCGGCCGATGTAGGCGTACTGGTGCGCCTTCGTGACGGCCTGCTTGGCTACGCGGAATACCTTGCGACGGGCATTGTAGTAGCCCTTCGCCTTGGCAATGATCTTCTTGTGGCGACGACGCGCCGTTACACCTTTCTTAACTCGTGCCATTGTTCAATCCTCCACTCAGAGATACGGCAGCATGCGTGCCACGCGGCCTGCGTCCTCGGCGCGAACATGGTTCGTGCCGCGCAGGTTGCGCTTACGCTTGGTCGACTTCTTGGTGAGGATGTGGCTCTTGAAGGCGTGGCCGCACTTGAACTTGCCGGACGCCGTCTTGCGGAACCGCTTGGCAGCGGCCCGGTTGGTCTTCATCTTGGGCATGAAACTGCTCCGTTGAGATTTTCGTTACTGACCCGAGCGGTGGCCGCAGCCACGCTTTCCGTCCTGCTCGAATCGGCTGATTAAGTCCGCGCATGCGCGGACGGGTTCCACAAAAATCCCGGCACGCCCGTGCCGGGAAATCGATACGCAGCGCTCGCGCGCTTACTGTTTCTTCTTCGGGGCGACCATCATGACCATGAGTCGCCCTTCCAGACGCGGCCACTGCTCGACGACCGCCTCTTCGGTGATCTCGGCAGCGATGCGCTTGACCATCGCGTCGCCCAGCTCGACATGGGCCATTTCGCGCCCCTTGAAGCGGATGACGACCTTGACCTTGTCACCCTCGGCCAGGAAGCGCTTCATGTTGCGCATCTTGACTTCGTAGTCGCCGTCGTCGGTGGTCGGGCGGAACTTCAGTTCCTTGATCTCGACCTGCTTCTGCTTCTTCTTGGCCGCGTGGGCCTTTTTCTGCATCTCGAACTTGAACTTGCCGAAGTCCATGATGCGGCAGACGGGCGGATCCGCATTGGGCTGGATCTCGACGAGATCCAGCTCCAGGTCCTGAGCCATGCGCAGCGCTTCGTCGCGCGACAGAACTCCGACCTGTTCCCCGTCTGCGCCGATCACACGCACCCGCGGGACGCGGATCTCGTGATTGCGGCGATTGGCTTTTTCAGCAGTGGCGGCGATACGCGCGTCCTCCTAACAATTAAATATATCGAGCAATCAGGGGCTTATGCCCCAACCTGCTCACCTTTGAGGCGTTCGGCGAACTGAGCAACGGTCATGGAGCCCAGGTCTTCGCCCGAACGAATACGCACAGAAACGGCCCCGTTCTCTCTTTCGCGATCACCGATCACGAGGAGATACGGAACCTTCTGCAACGTGTGCTCGCGG
>CAMLLF010000378.1 GCA_946480705.1 uncultured Lysobacteraceae bacterium
GCGTGGCAAGGGCGCCCCTCGCTTGAGGGCCAAAGCCGCGCCGCCGCGCAAAAAGCAGCGCCTGTGCCGCTCACGCGCCTGCGCCAGGCCTTCGACGGCGCGCTGCCCGAGCGCATCCTGTGGCGGCAGAAGGAGCAGTTCAGCGACGGCGTCGGCTACGGCTGGATCGATGCGCTCAAGGCGCATGCGGAGGCGACCATCGGCGACGCCGATCTCGCCCAGCAGTTCGGCCTGCGCAACGCGATCAAGTACGAACTCGGCGAGGACGACTGGATCGGCAACAAGGTGCTCGCGAACTGGTGCGCCGATGCGCGCCTCGACGTTCCGCGGCGGGCGTGCCGGCTGCGTCTGTGCAACGCATCGAACGCGCGCGTCTACAAGCTCGTGTTCCGCGCGGGACGCCGCATCCTGCCGTACTGGCTGCTCGGCACCGACGGCGGATTGCTCGAAAAGCCGCTGCGCACCGATCAAGTCTATCTCGCTCCGGCGCAGCGCGTGGACCTGCTTATCGACTTTTCCACATTGCGCTCGGACGAGGAAGTACTGATGCTCGGCGCGGACTACGATCCCATGGAAAACGACGGCGGCATGGCCGCTGCCGATCCGATGCTCGAGCATCCGGGCGCTCCGCCGATGGGCGCCGAGCAGACGCTGCTGCGACTGCGCGTGGCGGCAGGCGAATCGCGAACACTGCGTCCGCCGGCGCACCTGTCGACCCTGCCGGCAGCCGACTTCGCGACGGCCGCGCCGCGGAAGCTGAAACTGTGGATCAATGACGCGGGCCGCTGGCTGATCAACGAATGGAACTTCCATCTCGATCATCACAACCCCGCGTTCGAAGTGCGGCGCGGAAGCCTGGAGATCTGGGAACTCACCAACGCGATACGCAGCATGCCGCACCCGTTCCACGTGCACGCGTTCCAGTTCCGCGTGCTTTCGCGCAGCAACAGCCCGGCGCAGATCCGCCGCCTCGCGGTGGATCGCGACGGACGCACGCCGCAGGACCTGGGACTCATGGATACGGTTTTGATCTGGCCCGGGGAAACCGTGCGCATCGGCCTGGATTTCTCGCAGCCGTTCTCCGGCAAGCAGTCCTACATGTTCCATTGTCACAATCTGGAACATGAGGATCAGGGGATGATGGTCGCGTTCGACGTGGTTGATTGATCAAAGAAGAGAACCCTCCCCTTGAACGGGAGGGTTTCTGCATCGCGGGTTTCTGCGGTTCAACCGCCCAGCTTGCACTTGAGCCACGCCCGCGCGAAGCGCAGCTCGCGGTCCACCGTCGGCACCGAAATGCCGAGTTCGTGCGCGACTTCCTCGCGCTTCATCCCGAGCAGATACGTGAACTCGATGACGTCGCTCTTGCGCGCATCGCGCGCGCGCAGCAGATCGAGTGCGTTGATCAGCAGCAGACCGAAAGGTTTTTCCTCGGCCGGCTCGTCTTCCGCGTCGGCGAGCGGCACGTAGACGAGCCCGGCGCCGTTTTTTTCGGCCCCCAGCGAACGCGACCAATCGATCAGCAGATTGCGCATCGCGACGACGACGACGCCGAAGAAATGCCGGCTGTCGCGCCACTGCGGTGGTCGTTCGAGCAAGCGCAGCAGCAGCTCGTTCGCGAGTTCGGCCGGGCCCAGCGCGATGGAATTTCCGAATTGCCGCAGATAGCGCGTGGCGATCGCGAGCACTTGCGGGTAGACGATGTCGGTGAGGCGCCGGACGGCAGCCTGATCGCCGCGGGTCCATGCGTGGAGCAGTGCGGTGAGATCGTGCCGTTCCGCGACGAAATCAGGGGTTTCGTGGGTCATGGGATTCCGCGAGCGCCGCGGCGCCGTTCCACGGAATCCGATCGGCAGCATTGTTGACAAATTGCTTCCTGCCCGAGCCATGACGTAGCGCCACGGCGGATGCTGTCACGGCATTTTTCGGTGCTTTCTGCCGAGCCCGCTGGTTCGGTCTCGCCGCGGCGTGCGGGCCGATAGGAAACTGCGTCGTTTTTCGTGCGCGCTCGCGACACTCCGGTGCGGACGATCGCTGATAGGAGCCTGCGTCCCGGGACGTTGTGCGTAAGAGGCGGATGACGCCAGACGCGCTTTGATCGGGGTATCGGGAAGCGGGCGAACGTCCGTGGCGATCCTTTCCACGAGCAAAGACGATCGGCCCGCCGAGGGCCGCAACCTATCCCTGTGGGAACGAAGCATGAAGCAGAAGAACAGAGCGCTGCGTTGGCCGGACCGGCTGATGAAAGCCGTGTCGTGCGTTGCCTTGCTGACATTCGGTGCGACGATCGCGCAACCGACGGTCGCGGCGGTGCGTGCCGACGCGCAGAAACCCGTGCCGTCGGTACCGCGCGCGCGCAGCGTCGTACAGCAGATCGGCGATCTCTACGTGGAACTCGAGACGTTGCTCGAGCGCATGGATCGTCGTCTCGACGGCAAGTACGAATTCGACTGGCAGAACGTTGCCGCGCGTTCGACGCCGATGCCGGCACCCGGCACGGCGGCGCGCGAAGATCTGCGCGAGCTGCAGGCGCAACTCGACGGCATCGCCAGCCGTCTGCAGGCACTGCAGAAAACGGCAAACGGATACTTCGACGCAACCGGGGACAGCTTGCGCGAGCGAAGAGCGCCGGCAGCGGCCATCGATCGATTGCAGGCGACGGCGTCGGTGTACCGGGGACGCCATGAAGCGCTGACGGCAAAGCTCGACGCCGTTCGCAATGCGACGTCCGCGGCTGGCTATCGCAGCGCCGTCGCCGACGCGCATGCATTCCTGGAGCGGCATTCGTCACGGCCACTGCGTGCGTCGCACGATCCGCAGAAGCTCGCCTTCGGCCCGTCCAGGCAGCTCGCACGCAAACCGATCGCGGATGCGGCCGAACTGCGCCGCGCGCTCGGCGCGGAGTCCGTACTGAATGCAACGTCGCCGCCGGGCCCCAGCAGTCTCGCCGCGACGGAGGACGTGCAACTCACACCGGACATCCTCGCGAAAGCCAACGCGCTCGGCCGGCAACCGCTGCCGATCTATCAGTGGGTTCGTAACAATGTGAAATTTGCGCCGACGTACGGATCGATACAGGGATCCGACTACGTGCTGAAGACGCTGGAAGGCAATGCCTACGACCAGGCCTCGCTGCTGATCGCGCTGCTGCGTGCGTCCGGCATCAATGCGCGGTACGCGTACGGCACCGTGGAAGTACCGATCTCCCAGGTCAAGAACTGGCTCGGCAACGTCACGACGGCCGAAGCCGCGCTGCAACTGCTCGGTCAGGGCGGCGTTCCGGCCGTCGGCATCGTTCAGGGCGGCACGATCACGCACGTCCAGATGGAACACGTCTGGGTCGAGGCTTACGTCGACTACATCCCGTCGCGCGGCGCGCGGCACGTCGCCGGCGATACCTGGATTGCGATGGATCCCAGCTTCAAGCAGTTCGACTATCTCGCGCCGATCAAGCCAAGCGACGCGGCGACGCTGGATATGTCGCAGTACGTCGCGACGCTGCAGTCGTCGGGCGAGGTCGACGCGACGGCGGGCTGGGCGCGCAATCTCGCGCACGATGCGTCGAACGCACAGGTCGGCAACGCGCTCACCGCGTATCGCAATTTCCTCGACGTCGAAGACGCGCAGCTCAGCGAGATCATGGGTGGTCGCGCCGTGCGCGTGCAGACCGCGACCTATCTGGCCGCGACCTTGCCCTACACGCTGAACTCGGTCGCCAATCGCTGGACTGAGCTACCTGCCTCGCTGCGCTGGTCGTTCGAGTACCGCATCGACGGCACGACACTGCTGTCGCGCGGACTTCCGGCGCTCGCCGGCAGCCAGATCGCGGTCTCGTTCGAGCCGGCATCTGCCGCGGATGCGGACCTGCTGCGCAGCTATCTGCCCGGAACCGTCGATGATCTCGGCGACCTGCCGGACGCCGTTCCGGCCGGCGATGCGAATCTGCGCCCAGTGCTCGCGGTGAATCGAACGGCCGTCGCGTCCGCGCCGGCACGCGCGCTCGGCGAGGGTTGGTCGCAGAGCCAGAAGACTCTGATTGCCGGCGATTATCAGGCGGTCAAGCTCGACCTCGGCGTCCTTGCGGCAGCGGATTTCGATCGTGTCAAAGCGGATTCCGAATTCCTCGGCGACAAGATCGCGGGACAGGACTACACGGGTCTCGACACGCATCTCGTCGGCGGCATTCCGCTGCAGGGTGTTCTTCTGTCGTATTTTGCACATATTGATAATGTGAGCCGCATGCTGGGCGGCTGGACCGACACCGTGTTCCAGCGCCTGCCGAGCTATGGCTCGGTCAGCTCGACGTCGGTCGTCACGAAATGGATGGGGATTCCGATCGACTACAGCCCGCAGGGACTGACGCTCGATATCGATCACCTGTCGCACGCGGCGGTCGATCGCGCGAACGACCTCGACCGGACGCGCATCTTCAATCGCAATGCCGGCGCGCTCGCGTCGACCTACGAGCATCTGGTTCTGCAGTGGGGCCTCGCCAAATCCGGCGAAACACCGCAGGCGACGAGCGCGGTCAAGCTGCTCGCGGCCGCGCAGGCTTCGGGTCAGCGCGTCTTTCACGTCACCAACGCCAACCTGCAGACGGCGCTGAACGCGATGACCCTGCCGGCATCGGTCGAGACGCGCATCGCCGAATTCGTCAACGCGGGCTATACCGTCGACGCGCACGAATCGACCGTGAGTTTCGGCGGCACCACCTCGGCGGGTTACGTGGCGATCGATCCCACGACCGGCGCGGGCGCGTATCTGATCGCGAGCGATGCGAACGGCGGCTACGTCGACCGCATGGGCTACGACCTGTCGCTCACGCGCGCGCCCATCGCACCGATCCGCGCGCTGCTCGAGCGCGCAC
>CAMLLF010000379.1 GCA_946480705.1 uncultured Lysobacteraceae bacterium
GCGCTGCTGCTCATGAAGACCGGAGCAGCGCCGTGAGCGCCGCGAACCGGATCTGGCAGAAGAAGGGCTGGCTCATCGCCGGCGGTTTCTTCGCATTCGGCTTCGCGCTCGTGCCGCTCTACAACATCGCCTGCGAGCATGTGCTCGGCATCAAGCTCGAACAGGGCGCGGTCGATGCGGACGCGGCGGCGGCGATGGTCGTCGACGAATCGCGCCTGGTCACCGTGCAGTTCAACGCCGAAAAAGTCAGCATGCAGGTGCACCCGGGCGAGCTTGCCGAAGCCTGGTTCGATGCGACCAACGTGTCCGAGCGCGACATAGTCGGCAATGCCGTGCCGAGCGTCGCGCCGAACTCGGCGTCGCTGTATTTCAACAAGACCGAATGCTTCTGCTTCACCGAGCAGCTGCTCAAGGCCGGCGAGACCAAGCGCATGCCCGTGCGCTTCATCGTCGACCCGCGGCTGCCGAAAGACATCAGTACCTTGACGCTCGCCTACACGTTCCTCGAGAACGATATCGCGACCAAGAAACTGGCCGAATCCAACCAGGCCGCCGCGCCGGCGTCCTGATCCAGCGTTTCTATCGGGGTTTTCACCATGGCGACAGCACAAGGCAAGCACATCTACTACGTGCCCCACGGCAGCAAGTGGCCGGCGGTCGGCACGATCGGCCTGTTCACGACCATGATCGGCGCGGCCAACTGGCTCAATGAAGTCAGCTGGGGCAAGCCGGCGTTCTATGTCGGCGTCGCGATCCTGCTGTTCATGATGTGGGGCTGGTTCGGCGACGTGATCCGCGAGTCGCTCAAGGGCATGTACAACTCGCAGGTGGACGTGTCGTTCCGCATGGGAATGATGTGGTTCATCTTCTCCGAGGTCATGTTCTTCGCGGCGTTCTTCGGCGCGCTGTTCTACGCGCGCATGTACTCGATTCCGTGGCTCGGCGGCGAAGGCGACGGCGCGCTGACCAACTTCTATCTGCACCAGGGCTATGCGCCGGCCTGGCCGACGAACGGCCCGGACGCGATCGGCGGCGCCTTCCAGACGATTCCGGCCTGGGGCGTGCCGCTGCTGAACACGCTGATCTTGCTGACCTCGGGCGTGACGATCACGATCGCACACCACGCGCTGCGCGCCGGTCACCGCAAGCAGCTGCTCGTGTTCCTCGGTCTCACCGTGCTGCTCGGCGCGCTGTTCCTGTTCTATCAGGCCGAGGAATACATCGAGGCGTACCAGCACCTCAATCTCACGCTGGGCTCGGGCGTCTACGGCTCGACCTTCTTCATGCTGACGGGTTTCCACGGCCTTCACGTGACCCTCGGCACGATCATGCTGCTCGTGATCTGGTTCCGCTGCCTCAAAGGTCACTTCACGAAGGACGACCACTTCGGCTTCGAAGCCGTCGCCTGGTACTGGCACTTCGTCGACGTCGTCTGGCTCGGCCTTTTCATGTTCGTCTACGTGCTCTGAACCACAGGCAGAAGCACACGGGGAAGCCGCGTTCGCGCGGCTTTTTCGTTTCTGGGCCTCGCGAGTCGTCGACCCGCACAAATAGCGCAACCTGCGATCGATACACAGTGCCGGTAACCCACGGGTTCGATACACGCGGTGCGCCGATCAGGTAGGCTGGCTTCCGGATTATCGGCCCGTGCGCCATGCCCGATTTCGACGTCACCCTGCTGCTCGATACCGGCACCCTCTCGGTGCGCGACGTGCGTTGTCGCGGCGAGTGCCGTCACCGCAGTTCCGAGGAGTGCGCGGCGGCGACGCATCTCGTGTTTCCGTATCGCGGCGTCTAGGTGCGGCACGTCGGCAATGACGAGTCCGTCGCCGACGCGAATCACGTGCTGTTCTTCAATCAGGGCCAGGCCTATCAGGTCAGTCATCCCGTCGACGGCGGGGATGCCTGCCTGTCGCTCGCGCTGCCCGAGGCGCTGCTGCAGGAGCTCGCGCCGCCGGCGCTGCTGCAGCGCGGCGCGCCGGGCCTGTCGGAACAGAGCCTGCGCATCGACCCGCGCGCGCAGGCGCTGGTCGCGCTGCTGCGCCACGGTCTCGCCGGCGGACTGCTCGAACCGCTCGAAGCCGAAGGTCTGCTGCTGACCCTGGTCTGCCGCAGCCTCGGTCCGCGCACGACGCGCGCCGCGGCGTCGACGCGGCAGCGCCGGCGCCTCGTCGACCGCGCGAAACTGCTGCTCGCGAGCGATCTCACGCGGCGCTGGACGCTCGCCGACATCGCCGCTGAACTCGGCGGCTCGCCGGTCTATCTGACGCAGGCGTTCGCGCAGGTCGAAGGGGTGCCGCTGTATCGCTACCAGTTGCGCCTGCGCCTCGCGCAGGCGCTGGACCGGCTGCCGCGCGCCGACGACCTGACGTCGCTCGCGCTCGAACTCGGCTTCTCCAGCCACAGTCATTTCGCTTCGGCCTTCCGCCAGACCTACGGACGTTCGCCGTCGGAATTCCAGCGCGCGCTCGGAGCGCACTGACGCGAACTCGACGCGTCGGACTTCCCGCGGCGAGCGCATCAGCGCCTGACCGGCGGGTCGCTAAAGAATTTGAAAGCGCCGTCCGCGGCTGCAGTGGTCCACTGACCACACCCGGACTTCGGGTGAAACCTTGGAGAGACGTCATGGCAACGCAAACCTGTGCAGCGTGCGACTACCCGCTCGACGACAACCGCATCAGCGTGAAGATCGGCGGCAAGACCGTCGAGGTCTGCTGCGAGGAATGTGCGCAGAAGCTCAAGGAAGCTTCGGCGACCGCGAACGGCTGAGGCCGCGGAACAACGCGGCGGCGATCCGCTGCAGCAGCAGCTGCGACGCCGCTGGCCCGGCGCAGATGCGCGTGCAGCGCGTCCGGCGGTTCGTCGCCGCGCTCGGCCACGAGGCCCGCGACGCGCTCGCTCGGCAGCACGGTCAGGCCGGCGTCGCGCAATCGCGCGGCGATGTCGTCCATGACGCCGAGCCGCACCCAGGACGCGTCGCCGCCGCCGCCCGGCAGGCTCACCGGCGCGACGACGAGCAGGTTGCGCGCGGCCGGCGGCGTTGCCGGCTCGCTGCGCCACGCAAACCCGATGAACACGAACGCGGCGGCGGCGAGCACCGCGAGTGCGACGGCCCGGCCGCGCGTGCGGCGCGATGGCGGCGGAGCATCGGTGCGCGTCGCCGTGTCGCCGGCAGCGGCAGCCGTTGCCGTCGAATGCGTCGGCAGCGCACCCGGATCGATCACCTCGGTCGTCGCGACCCACTGGTAGCCGAAGCGCGGCACGGTGCGGATGCTGGTCTGGTCGTTGCCGCTGTCGCCTACCGCGCGGCGCGCACGCAGCAGCGTCTGCGCGAGCAGCGCGTCGCTGACGTCGACGCGGCCCCAGACCGCGGAAATGAGTTCGTCGCGGCCGACCGCGCGGTCGCGGTGTCCGACGAGATAGGTCAGGCACTCGAGCGATTTCGGCGGCAGCGCGACGCGTTCGTCGCCGCGGCGCAGTTCGCGCGCCGCGGGATCGAGCAGAAATGCGGCGAAGCGATACGTCGAATGATTCATCGGCTGATCGCGCGGGCGGTCGGCGTCCGCATTCGCTGGGCCTGCAACGATAAGACACTGCGCCGCGCCCGCGACGGCTGGATCAGGGGAACCCCGATCGGGCGACTGCGCGCTCGCTGCAGTCAGCGGCCCAGGTCGTGCGGCGTGATCCAGCCCATCCAGATCGAGAACATCACGAGCAGGATCAGGCCCACCGACAGCGCGATGCGCCGCGTGAGCGCCTTTACCGTGCGATTGGTCGTACCCTTGTCGACCATCATGTAATACAGCCCCGCGCCGAGGTTGTAGAGGATGACGACCAGGAATGCGACGATGATGAGTTTGCCGGCCATGAACGAAGTACCCGCGGGGACGCGCTGCGCAACGCGCGAGTATAGGCGTCCGGCGCGATGAGCCGGCACTGGCGACGCCCGTCCGCGTTCGCGTGGCTGCTGCTGCTGGTCGGACTCGCCGTATTCCTCGGCCTGTCGCGCTGGCAGTGGGGCCGCGCGCACGAGAAGGAAGTCCTGCTCGCGTCCTACGCCGCCGCCGAAAACGCCGGGCTGCGGCAATTTGCCACGCTGCCCGAAACGTTGCCGGCCGAGGACTATCCGCGTGTCGCGGTGCGCGGACATTACGTCGCCGGCCGCGGCTACTGGCTCGACCAGCAGATCCACGAGAGCAAGGTGGGACGCCGCGCGCTGGCCGTGTTCGAGCCGCAGGGCTCGCCGCGCCGGCTGCTCGTCGATCTCGGCTGGGTCGCTGCGCCGCCGGGTCAGCCGGCGCCGGCCTGGCCCGATCTGCCGTTGACCGAGGTCGAACTCCACGGTATCTACGCGCCCGCGCCGGGCGGCGGCCTGCGCGTCGGCGGCGACGCGCTGCCGCGGCAGAACGCCTGGCCCAAGCTCACGCTGTTCGTCGACCTGGCGGCGGTCGGCCGGGATCTAGGTGCCGAGGTCGCGCCGCGGCTGCTGCTGCTCGACGCCGATCCGGCGTCGGGCTTCGTGCGCCGCTGGACGCCGGCCGTGATGTCGCCGGAGAAGCACCGCGGCTATGCGCTGCAGTGGTTCACCTTCGCGATCGCCGCAGTCGTCATCTTCGTCGTGCTGCATTGGCGAAAAAGCAAATAAGGAATCAGTGGATGGACGTTCAGACCAAGAAGCGCCTGCAGCTCATCGCGATCATGTTCGTGTTTCTCGCGCCGATGATCGTCGCGTTCGCGCTGCGCCTGGGCGACTGGCAGCCGAACCGGCTGCGCAACAACGGCATCCTCGTGAAGCCGCCGCAGGAACTGGCCGCCGATACGCCGCGCGCGACGCGCGACGCCGCGTTCGGCTGGAAGGACGC
>CAMLLF010000380.1 GCA_946480705.1 uncultured Lysobacteraceae bacterium
AGGAGCAATGCCGTCCTGGGGCCAGCCTTCCGCCTCGTTGTAGAGATAGCCGCAGACGACGCACATGTAGGTGCGAAACGGTGCGTCGGTAACGGTCGAGGCTGCGGACATGGCGGGCGCGCGTGAACGAGGGGCGCGCATTGTCGCAGCGCAATGCGTCCGGCTTCAAATCCGCCAGAATAAGCGACCGCCTGACTTGCGATACCACTCGCCCGATGCGCCACCCGCTACTGCCCGCCGCCAGCCTTTACGTGATAACGGACGGCCCCCGCCCCGATCTGGCGGAAGCGGCCGCGGCCGCACTGCGGGGCGGCGCCGCGCTGCTGCAGTATCGGGACAAGACGACGGACACGACGCGCCGGCTCGCCGAAGCGCGCCTGCTGCTGAACCTGTGCACCGAAGCCGGCGCGCTGTTCGTCGTCAATGACGATGTCGATCTTGCGCTGGCCTGCGGCGCGAGAGCGGTGCATCTGGGTGCCGACGACGCCGATCTCGCGACAGCCAGACGGCGCCTCGGCACCGATGCCGTCATCGGCGTGTCGTGCTACGACGACCTCGAACGGGCGCAACGTCTCGCTGCTGCCGGCGCCGACTACCTCGCATTCGGCGCGTTCTATCCGTCGCCGACCAAACCGCTTGCCCGTCGCGCCGATATCGGCCTGCTGCGGGCCAGCGCCGAGTTCGGCCTGCCCCGCGTGGCAATCGGGGGAATCAACCCCGACAATGCCGCCCCGCTGATCGAGGCAGGCGCCGACTATCTCGCCGTCGTCAGCGAAGTGTTCGGCCAACCCGACCCCTGCGAGGCGGCGCGCCGCTTCGTTTCCCTGTTTCCCGCTTCCGCGAAGGTTTCCGCATGACCAGCAATCACGCCCTGTTCGAACGCGCCCGTCAGTTGCTGCCCGGCGGCGTCAACTCCCCCGTGCGCGCGTTCAAATCGGTCGGCGGGGAGCCCTTCTTCACGACCCGCGCCGACGGCCCGTTCCTCTGGGATGTCGAAGGAAAGCGCTATATCGACTACGTGGGATCGTGGGGCCCGATGATCGTCGGCCACAATCATCCGACCGTGCGTGAAGCGGTCGCGCGCGCCATCCGGGACGGCCTGTCCTTCGGCACGCCGTGCGCCGCCGAAGTCGCGATGGCCGAGACGCTCACGCGCCTGCTGCCGTCCGTGGAAATGGTGCGCATGGTGAATTCCGGCACCGAGGCGACGATGGCGGCGATCCGCCTTGCGCGCGGCTATACCGGCCGCAGCAAGATCGTGAAATTCGAGGGCTGCTACCACGGCCATGGCGACGCGTTTCTCGTGAAAGCGGGCTCCGGCGCGCTCACGTTCGGCGTGCCGACCTCGCCGGGCGTGCCGACCGGCCTCGCCGACCTGACGCTGACGCTGCCCTATAACGACCTCGCAGCCGCCGAAACGCTGTTCGCCGAGCACGGCAACGACATTGCCGGCCTCATCATCGAACCGGTTGCCGGCAACATGAACTGCATCCTCCCGCGCCCCGGTTATCTGAACGCGCTGCGCGAACTCTGCACTCGCCACGGCACGCTGCTGATTTTCGACGAAGTCATGACCGGATTTCGCGTCGCGCTCGGCGGCGCGCAGGCGCTTTACGGCATCACGCCCGACCTCAGCACGTTCGGCAAGATCATCGGCGGCGGCATGCCGGTCGGCGCCTACGGCGGCCGGCGCGAGATCATGCAGCAGATCGCACCGAGCGGACCGGTCTACCAGGCCGGCACGCTGTCGGGCAATCCGGTCGCGATGGCGGCCGGCCTTGCGATGCTCGATCTCATCCAGACGCCGGGTTTCTACGAGGAAATCGATCGCAAGACGCGGCTGCTCACGGACGGCCTTCATGCACTTTCGCGCGAAACCGGCGTCGCGCTGACGACGAATCGCGTCTGCGGCATGTTCGGCATCTTCTTCACCGATCAGACCGTCGAGACCTTCGCTCAGGCTACGGCTTGCGACACCGCGCTGTTCAATCGCTTCTTCCACGGCATGCTCGGACGCGGCGTCTATCTCGCGCCATCGGCATTCGAAGCGGGATTCCTGTCCAGCGCGCACAACGACGATGTCATCGGCGAAACGCTGGTCGCCGCGCGCGCGGCGCTTTTGGAAGCGCGCGACGCCTAGCCCGCGATCAGCGACTGCAGCGCCGCGTCGAGGCGCTGCAGTCCCAGGGCGATGTCTTCGTCCGTGATGTTCAGTGCCGGCACGAAGCGCAGCACGTCAGGGCCGGCCTGCAGCAACAGCAGACCGTTTTCCGCGGCGCGATCGAGAATCGCCCCCGCCTTTCCGCGCCACGGCTCGTTCAACACGGCACCGAGCATGAGACCGCGGCCGCGCACCTGTTCGAACAGCGACAGGCGATCGTTGATTTCGCCGAGCCCGCGACGCAGTGCGGCCGACTGCCGTGACACGTTGGCGAGCAGTTCCGGCTGCGCGAGGCGGCGCAGGGCCACGCGCGCTACCGCAGCCGCCAGCGGATTGCCGCCGAACGTCGTGCCGTGGGCGCCGAACTGCCAGACCTCGGCGGCGCGCGCACCGACGAGCATCGCGCCGATCGGGAATCCGGCGCCGAGCGCCTTCGCGACGCAGAGTATGTCCGGCGCGACGCCGTCGTTCTGCCAGGCCCAGAGTTTTCCGCTGCGACCCATGCCGCACTGGATCTCGTCGTAGACCAGCAGCGCGTCGTGACGTGTGCAAAGCGCACGCAGTCCGGCGAGAAAGCCGTCTGCGGCCGGCACGACGCCGCCTTCGCCCTGCACGGGCTCGACGAGCACGGCGGCGACGTCGCCGGCAGCCATCGCCGCTTCGACCGAAGCGAGATCGTTGTAGCCGCAGTAACGAAAGCCGCCGGGCAGCGGTTCGTAGCCGTGCTGATATTTCGGTTGAGCGGTCGCCGTGACGGCGGCGAGCGTGCGGCCGTGAAACGAGCCGTGGAAAGTGATGATCACGCGGCGCTCCGGCGGCCTGCCTGCGGCCGCGGCCCATTTCCGCACGAGCTTGATCGCGGCTTCGTTGGCCTCGGCGCCCGAATTGCAGAGGAACACGCGCTCGGCAAACGCCGATGCGACGACGAGTTCCTCGGCCAGCCGCAGCGGCGGTTCGCTGACGAAAACATTGCTCGTATGCCAGAGCCTGGCCGCCTGCGCCGTCAACGCATCGAGCAATTCGGGATCGGCGTGGCCGAGCGAGTTGACCGCGATGCCCGCGCTGAAGTCGACATAGTCGCGACCGTCGCTGTCCCACACGCGCGAACCCTGTCCACGCTCGAGCACGATGCGGCGGGGCTGGTAGACCGGCACGTAATAGCGGTCGGCACGCGCGAGCAGCGCAGCGGGGCCGGAGGAAGAGGACGAGGAGGTCACGGCGACACCTGTACCGGAACGGGACGCACATTATGCGCGCGACCGGCACGCGTTCCGGTAGCGCATAAGTCCCCCGCGCAGGCGCTCGCACGGATTCGACTTCGGTCTTTTGTGTTTTTTGAATCGGCTGCGCACACTGACCGGATTCACACAGCAGGAACCGCCCATGCGCCTTGAGACCCTGGCCGTCCACGCTGGCGGCGAACCGGACACCGAGACCGGCGCGATCGCCCCGCCCATCCACATGGCGACGACGTTCCGCCACGGCCCCGCCGGCGAGCGCGTCGCAGGCTTCGAGTACGTACGCGAGGGCAACCCGACCCAGGAGCGCCTCGAAACCGCACTGGCGGCGCTCGAACACGGCGAGGCCGCGCTGGCGTTCGGCTCGGGCATGGCGGCGATGACCGCGCTGCTCGAATCGCTCGCGCCCGGCACGACGCTGCTCGTGCCGACCGATTGCTACACCGGCCTGCGCGTGCTGGCCGACGAATTCCTGCCGCGCGGCGGGATTTCCGCGCAGCGCGTCGATACCGCCGATCTGACTGCCGTCGACGCCGCATTCGCCGCGGGCGCCGGCGCGATCTGGCTCGAAACGCCGTCGAACCCGCAGCTGCGCGTCGCCGACATCGCGGCGATCGTCGACTGCGCGCATCGCCGCGGCGCCCTCGTGTTCTGCGACAACACGTTCGCGACGCCGGTGCTGCAGCAGCCCCTCGCGCTCGGCGCCGACGTCGTCATGCATTCGACGACCAAGTATTTCGGCGGACACAGCGACGTCATGGGCGGAGCCCTCGTGTTCACGCAGCGCGGCGAGCTGTTCGAACGCGTCGCGCATCGCCGCCACGTCACCGGCGGCGTGCTCGCACCGTTCAATGCGTGGATGACCCTGCGCGGGCTGCGCTCATTGCCGGCGCGCATGCACTGGCACTGTGCGAACGCGCGCCGCATCGCGGAATTTCTCGCGGCTCACCCACGCGTCAGCGCGGTCAACTATCCGGGGCTCCCGACCCATGCCGGTCACGCGGTGGCGCAACGGCAGATGCGGGACTTCGGCGCAATGCTGAGTTTCCGCGTCGCCGGCGGACGCGATGCGGCCCTCGCCGCCGCCGGCCGCCTGAAACTCATCCACAACGCAACAAGTCTCGGCGGCTGCGAGACGCTGATCGAGCACCGCGCATCGGTCGAAGGCACGAACCCGGTATCGCCGCAGGATCTGCTGCGGCTGTCGGTCGGCCTCGAACACACCGACGACCTGATCGCCGATCTCGCCGAGGCGCTCGGTTAGTTCGACTACCAAGCGCCCACGTTCGGCATCGACATCCACGGCTCGCGCGGCGGCAGCGCAGCGCCGTTCTGCAGCAGTTCGATCGAGATCTGGTCGGGCGAACGCACGAAGGCCATGCGGCCGTCGCGCGGCGGACGATTGATCGTGACGCCGTGCCTCTGCAGCCGCTCGCAGGCCGCGTAGATGTCGTCG
>CAMLLF010000381.1 GCA_946480705.1 uncultured Lysobacteraceae bacterium
GCGCCATGAAGAAGCTCAGGCCCGGCGTGCTGAGCTCGTCGATGCGGCTCATGTCGAAATGGCCGGGCTTGACCATGTTCGCCGCGCTGAAGATCGGGCCGAGTTCGCGCTTGCCGTCGACGAGGCGATGGAAGATGCCGAGGTCGCCGAACTCGAGACCGCATTTTTCCGCCGCGACGACGAGATCCGCGCCGCGGATCGTCTGGCCCGCGCGCGCGGCGATGAACAGCGTGACGATGCGTTCGACCGGCTGTTCGACGCGCTGTCCGACACTCGATCGCGGCGGCATCTGGAACAGGTCGTCGGACTTCGGTGCGCGCGGACGCGCGGAATCATCGTCGCCGCGCTCGTCCGCGTCGAACGCGCGGCCGTCGTCGTCGGTCGCGCGCATCGACGGCAGACCGTCGTCCGCCTCGTCGCCGCCGAGCGTCGGCTCGCGCCGGTCGCTGCCGCCCTTGCTGCTGCCGGCGACGCGGCGTCCCTGCCCCGGCTTGCGCGGCGAGCCGAGGAAATAGATCGCGGCGAGCACGATCGCGCCGACGACGATCAGGATCAACCGCAGTTCGTTGGCGCTCAGTCCTTGCTGTTCCATGCATTGACTCCCGGTTTCAGGCCGCGCCGACGAGCTTGGACGCCTCGGCAAGATCGACCTGCACGAGGCGCGAGACGCCGGGCTCGCGCATGGTCACGCCGCAGAGCTGGTGCGCCGCTTCCATCGTCGTCTTGTTGTGCGACACGAACAGGAACTGCACGTGCTCGGACATTTCGTTGACCATGCTCGAGAAGCGGCCGACGTTCGCCTCGTCGAGCGGCGCGTCGACTTCGTCGAGCAGGCAGAACGGCGCCGGGTTCAGACGGAAGATCGAGAACACGAGCGCGACCGCGGTCAGCGCCTTCTCGCCGCCCGACAGCAGCGAGATCGACGTGACGCGCTTGCCGGGCGGCCGCGCCATGATCGACACGCCGGTGTCGAGCAGATCGTCGCCGGTCAGTTCGAGATACGCGTGACCGCCGCCGAACAGGCGCGGGAACAGTTCCTGTAGTCCCGAATTGACCTTGTCGAAGGTTTCCTTGAAGCGCTGGCGCGTCTCGCGGTCGATCTTCTTGATCGCGCCCTCGAGCGTTTCCATGGCCGTCGTGAGGTCGGTCAGCTGCGCATCGAGATAGGTCTTGCGCTGCGACTGTTCCTCGTATTCCTGGATCGCCGCGAGGTTGACCGGTTCGAGGCGGCGGATCTTGCCTTCGAGTTCGTTGAGGCTCTGCGCCCAGTCGCCGATGTCGGCATGCGCCGGCAGGCTTTCAAGCACGGCGTCGAGTTCGAGCCCCGCCTCGTTGATCGCCTGCGCGAGATTGTCCGCGCGCATCTTGAGGCTGTGCTCCGACAGGCGCTTCTCCGACAGCGCTTCGCGCCGCTGGGTCAGCACGTGCTCGACGCGCTGGCGCTCCTGGTCGAGGCGGCGGAACTCGGCGTCGCAGTCCTCGAGCGCGCGGCGCGCATCGACGAGCTGGCGGTCCACGAGCAGCCGCTGGTTCAGATAAGCCTGGCGTTCGCCGTCGAGTTCGGTCTGCGGATCTTCGTCGGCGGCGAGCTGCTGCGCGATCTCCTGGCGCCGCGAATCGAGCTGCGCGATCTGCGCCTGCATGCGGCCGAGCGCCTGTTCCAGCGACTGGATCGCGCTGCGCTTGGATTCGATCGACAACGCGAGCTGATGCGCCTGGTCGCGCGCCTCGCGCGCGTTCATGCGCGCTTCCTCGCGCTGCTCCAGCGTGCGGCGGCGCTGGCCGTCGAGTTCCTGGCGGCGCTGTTCGAGGTCGCCCATGCGGATCACGGCGGCGTCGAGGCGGCCGCGCGCTTCCTTGACCTGGGCCTGGTCCTCGTCGAGCTTCGCGGTCAGCTGCTGCAGTTCCGCGTCGACCTTGTCCAGGCGCGCCTGCGCGGTCTCGACCTTGCCGCGGTGGCTCTGCAGCTGTCCGCCGATCTCGGCGAGCCGGCGGTGCGCCATGTAGAGCTCGCGCTGCGCGTCGTCGCGCAGGCGCTCGCTTTCCACTTTGCCCGATTTCAATTCGTCCAGTTGTTCGGCGAGTTCCTGGGCGCGCTCGTCGAGCGCCTCGACTTGGCCCTGCAGCGCATGGATCTCGCGTTCGCGCGCGAGCACGCCGGCCTGGGCGCCGCCGCGGCGCAGCACGCGCAGGTAGCCCGCGCCGAACCACTCGCCGCCCGGCGTGATCACCGATTCGCCGGCCGCAAGCGTGCCGGCGATGCGGCGAGCCTCGTCGGTCGATGCAGCGGTGCGCACCTGCGCGAGCAGCGCGATGACCGCCGCCGGTCCGCGCACGTGCGCCGACAGCGTGCCGTCGACCGCATCGCCGCCGTGGGCCGAGGCGATCAGCGCCATGTCGGCCTCGCGCAGGTGCGCGATCTCGTCGGTGTATGCGCCCGGCGCATCGACGAGGACGCCTTCGAGCAGTCCCGACAGCACGCTTTCGACCGCGGTTTCCCAGCCGGCATCGACGTCGAGCGATTCGCCGAGGCGCTTCGCATCGGCGAGACCGGCCTGCTGCAGCCACTGGCTCGCAGCGCCCTTTTCCTGACCCAGCGCCGCATGCTGCAGCGCTTCGAGCGACGCGAG
Source organism: uncultured Lysobacteraceae bacterium (assembly GCA_946480705.1). Next base: position 2,631 of record CAMLLF010000381.1, read on the forward strand.
CCGGCCGCGCAGCGTCTGCAGCTGCTGGCGCGTGTCGCTGAGCCCGGACTGCGTGCCGCGTTCGGTTTCGAGCAGCCGCTCGTAGGCGGTCTTGCGCTCGTCGAGCAGGCTCGTCAGCGTTTCGACTTTCTCGCGCTGGGTTTCCTGTTCGTCGCCGAGCGACTCGGCCGCGGCGCTCAGCGCGCCGAGATCCGCCGCGCGTTTTTCGGCCTCGAGCGCTTCGAGGCGGCGCGCGGTGTCGAGGCACTGGCGGTCGAGATAGTCCAGGCGCGTGCGTTCGACCTCGGCCGCGCGCGCGGCTTCGGAACTCGACCCGGAGTAGTCGTCCCAGGCGCCCTGCCATTCCGACAGCTTGGCCTCGGCCTCCCGCAGCACCTCGCCGGTCTGTTCGTCGACCTCGCGCAGCGCTTCGAGCCGCGGCTCGCCGTCGGCCAGTGCGGCGCGCAGCGTTTCGATCTGCGCGCGGTCGCCGTCGATGTGCTCGGCGAGTTCGCGGTGCGCGCGCTCGGTTTCCTCTCGGCTCTTGTCGAGACGTTCGCGCAGTTCGCGGTTGTGCGCGATCTGCTGCTCGACCCGCGCGATGTCGGCGCCGACCTTGTACACCTCGCCCTGCACGAGTCCCAGGTGTTCGCTCGCGACCTGGTGCCGCTCGCGGCTCGCCTCGAGCTGCGCCTCGATCTGGCGCTGGTCGGCGACGAACTTCTCGATCTCGATCTCGGCCTGGCGCAGCGCGCTGCCCTGCCCTTCGACCTCGTCGCGGATCGCGCGGTAGTTCAGCGCGCGCAGCTCGGCTTCTTTCTGCTTCTGCTCGGCTTTCAGTTCCTGCCAGCGCGCGGCCGCCTTGGCCTGACGGTTCAGGTGCTCGAGCTGCTTGTCGACTTCGTCGCGCACGTCGCGCACGCGATCGAGATTCTCGCGCGTGGACTTGATGCGGCTTTCGGTTTCCTTGCGCCGCTCCTTGTACTTGGAGATGCCGGCGGCTTCCTCGAGATGGTGGCGCAGCGCTTCCGGGTCGGATTCGACGACCTGCGAAATCATGCCCTGCTCGATGATGGAATAGCTGCGCGCGCCGAGGCCGGTGCCGAGGAACAGGTCGGTGATGTCGCGGCGGCGGCAGCGGGTGCCGTTGAGCAGGTACTGCGACTGGCCGTCGCGGCTGACCACGCGCTTGACCGAGATTTCGTTGAACTGCGCGTATTCGCCGACGATGGTGCCGTCGGAATTGTCGAACACGAGTTCGACCGAGGCCTGCCCGACCGGCTTGCGCGCGCTCGAACCGGAAAAGATGACGTCGGTCAGCGAGTCGCCGCGCAGGCGGCTCGCGGCGCTTTCGCCCATGACCCAGCGGATCGCATCGATGATGTTGGACTTGCCGCACCCGTTCGGACCGACGATGCCGGTCATGTTGGTGGGCAGGTGCAACGTGGTCGGATCGACGAACGACTTGAATCCGGCCAGTTTTATCGTGGTCAGGCGCATGGAAGTACCGCTACGACGGGCGCGCAGTATAGCCGCCCGACTCCCGGGCGCGACTTCCGACGCTGAACGGTGCGGCCCGGTGGCGGGCCGCCTCGGACGCCCGGCGTTTGAAGCCCGGGCTTCAAACGAACGTTTGACACTGTTGTGCGGACATTGCTACTTTGCCGCGCCGCCGGACCGCTGCGGGGAGGCAGCGGACGGCGGAAAGACCCCTGTAATGAAGCGTGCTCCGGCTGTGCCCGGCAGCAGCACGGATGCTCGCCCCGACCAGGCAGGCCGCAGCCTCACCGCGGCTCGGAAACCCTGACCCGAGCCGCATCGGGAGGGAAAATGGTTCGTCTTGCTTTGGCGCTCTCGCTCGCACTGGGAGCGGCTTCCGCGGCATCGGCCGCGGCCACCGGCGTGGCTTTCGTTCACGGCACCGGCGCCCAGACCAATGCGCTGGCCGACTACTGGACGCCGGAATTCGTCAACTCGGTCCGGCAAGGTCTGCCCGATCAGTCCAAATACGTCGTGATCAACTGCGACCTCGGCCAGTACATGTGGGACAGCCGCGCCGCAGGCTGCGTCGCCGGCCAGCTGACCACGTTCATCAACAACGCCGGCATCACCGACCTCGTCGTCATCACGCATTCCAACGGCGGCAACGTCGTGCGCTGGATCCTGTCGAACCCGACCTACGACAGCCGCTATCCGAACATCATCAGCAAGACCGTGCTCGTCACCGCGCTGGCGCCCTCGTC
>CAMLLF010000382.1 GCA_946480705.1 uncultured Lysobacteraceae bacterium
GAACCTGCACGTTGGGGTGCGCGGCTAAGCCCATCAGCAGGTGGTCGTTGCCGGAGGTGTACAGGTCGTCCAGCAGCAGGCGCACGCGCACGCCACGCAGGGCGGCATCGCGCAGGGCCCGCAGCAGGTAACGCCCGGTCTCGTCGTTCTGGATCAGGTAGTACTGGACGTCGATCGAACGTTCGGCGCGGCGGATCAGCTGCAGCCGGATGCCGTCCCACTTCCATTCGAGCAGCCAGTCCGACACCGGGCCCAGCGCGCCGGGTTCGCCCTCGAGCGGCGAGGCGAGAAAGAACGGGTAGGGCTGCGCGCGGTCGGCGGCGGTCTGCCCGGGCGACAGCAGCTGCGCGATGAAGCCCGGGCCCGGCTGCCACGCGCCGAGCATGCGCTGCGCGATCAGCGCGATGTCGATGCCGCCGAGTTCGGCCAGCGCCTGCTGCACGAGCCGCTGCGACACGCCGACGCGCAGCGCGCCGGTCAGCAGCTTGTTGAACACGAAGCGCTGCGAGGAGGCCAGCGAGCGCCACGCGCCGACGACGAGATCGCGCCGCGTCGCCTCGTCGGCACCGGCGACCGCGAGCAGACGCTGCTCGATCCAGACATGCAGCGGCGTGTCGTCGTCGGTTTCCGGATCGGGCAGCAGCAGCGTCAGCGTCTCGGCGAGATCGCCGACATGGTCGTAGGACGCGTCGACGAGCCAGGCCGGCATGCCGGCGGCCTGCGCGATCCAGTCGCGCAGTTCGCGCGTGCCGGCGATGCGTGCCTTGGCGCCGCCGATCTTGCCGCCGGCCAGCAGCCACAACGCCCAGGCCGCGTCCTCTTGCGGCGCGTCGCGGAAATAACCGACGAGCGCGGCGCGCTTGGCGAGCGTGGACGTGCTGCGGTCGAGGCGCTGGTAGAGCGCGGCGAAGCGGCGCATCAGTCTTCGACCTCGGGCGCGGCGCCGAACGTGCCGGCATCGAGGCCGCGTTCGCGCAGCACCCGCACGAGCGCGTCGCTGTCGCCGTGCATCGCGACGACCCGCGTCGCGCGCGTCGCCTCGATCGTTGCGAGCAGCGCCGGCCAGTCGGCGTGGTCCGACACGACGAAGCCGCGATCGACGTTGCGCCGGCGCCGGTTGCCGCGCACCTGCATCCAGCCCGACGCGAAACCGGTCTGCGCGCGGCGGAACCGGCGCATCCACGGACTGCCCGCCGCCGACGGCGGCGCGAGCACGAGCCGGCCGGCGTAGTCGCTCGCGCGCGCCTGATCGACGACGAGTTCGGTCGGCGGAAGCGCGATGCCGGCAGCGCGGTAGACCTCGACGCCGGCCGCGATCGCGCCGTGCAGCAGTACGGGCCGGTCGAGTCCCGGCGCGAGTTCGGCGAGCAGCCGCTGCGCCTTGCCGAGCGCGTAGCAGTACAGCACGGCGGCTTCGCCGGCCTCGGCGCATTCCGCGCGCCAGGCATGGATGTCCGCGGCGACGGCGGGCGTGTCGGGCCAGCGATAGACCGGCAGCGCGAACGTCGTCTCGGTCACGAAGGTGTCGCAGCGCAGCGGTTCGAACGCGGCGCAGGTCGGGTCCGGCTGGCGCTTGTAGTCGCCGGAGACGACCCACACCGCGCCGTCGCATTCCACGCGCACCTGCGCCGAACCGAGCACGTGGCCGGCCGGATGCAGCGACACGCGTGTGCGGCCGAGCTCGAAGGTCTCGCCATAGGCATGCACGCGGCAGTCCGCTTCGCCGAGCCGCCAGCGCAGCAGCGGCAGCGATTCGGCGGCGACGTGGTAGCAGCCCATGCCGGCGCGCGCGTGGTCGCTGTGGCCGTGCGTGATCACGGCGCGCGGCACCGGCAGCAGCGGATCGATATGGAAGCCGCCGGCGGGGCAGTGGAGTCCTTCGGCAGTGGCGACGATCAGGTCCGAAGACGGCGTCATTCGATGATCCGGTGTCGGCGACGGCGGCGCCGCCGAGTGGGACATGGCGCCGGTGAGTCCGCCGTGAACTGCTTCAGGGGATATCCAGAACCGGCGTTCCGGCGATTTTTTGGAGTCGCCGGGTCCGGCGGAGGTCGGGGCTCGACTTCACGGTTGAGTCCGTCACGCGGCTGTGCTGCCCAGGGATCTCAGGGGAGACAAATTGCCAAGGTGACAAAATCATGGATATCGCAAAGTTCATAAAGCTTGCGGCATGCGCCGCGCTGGCCGCCGTCGCGGCGCCCGCGTCCGCCGAGGTCGTCTGGGTCGAGGGCTTCGGTCAGGACGCGAACTACGAGCAGGCCTACGCCGACGCCGTCGCGATGGGTGAGTCCGACTGCATCGACTTCGGCGGCACGCCGACGATCTCGACGCTCTACGACGCGATCCACTATCCGACGTTCCGGTCGGTCAACACGCTGACGCGGTGCACTCTGCCGTAGTGCAGGTGGTGGGTACGGGTAGGGCGCAATAACCGAAGGGCATTGCGCCGTGCATCCGTCTGGCCCCGCTCTTCATCGATGTGCGGTGGAATACACGGCGCGATGCGACGCGGTTGCGTGGCGCGATTGCGATGGCGCAATGCGCTTGCGCAATGCGCTTGCGCTTATTGCGCCCTACGGACTTATCTCGCGCGACGACCAATGGATGTGGACGATGCGCCAGCCGTCGGTGCCGTGATGCAGGACCAGCGTTTCGAGGCTCGCGCGCGTCGCGGTCCTGCCGTCGCGGACGCTGCGGATTTCGATCTCGCTGAGGACGAGCGCGCTGTCGGCGGTCACGTCGATGCGGCGCGATTTCAGCGCGGTCTGCGCGGTCTTCAGGAATTCCATGTCGGCGCCGAGGTGCTCGGACGCGTATTCCTCGCGCGAGCGCTCGACATGGCCGCTTTCGAACACGCGCAGTTCCGGCGCGAGCTGCGTGAGTGCGGCCGCGCGGTCGCCGGCGGCGAGCGCGCGCTCGAAGCGTTCGACGACGGCGAGCACCGGCTGCTGCGTCGCGTCCGGCGGATCGGCGGCGACGCTCACCGAGGGCTGTGCCGAGGCGGCGCCGCCCAGCAGCAGGAACAGGACTCCGAACGCGCGCAGCGTCATGCGTCAATCTCCGTGGTGGCCGTGGTGCGAGTGGTCGACGGGTTCCGCGGCCGGCGCCGGTTTGGCCGGGCCGTAAGGCGAGCGCCGGTGCGGTTGCCCGAACTGCGGGTCGCTGCTGATGCGCCGCGCGACGCTGCCTTTCGGATAGCGGTACCAGCCCGGGTCGGAATAGTCATCGGGTGCCTGATCGTCGCGCACTTTCACGACGGTGAACATGCCGCCCATCTCGATCGGTCCGAACTGACCTTCGCCGGCCATCATCGGCAGCGTGTTCTCCGGCCCCTTCATGCCCATCGCGACGTGGCTCGCATGCTCGGACATGCCGTCCTTGCCCATGGCCATGTAGCCCGGCAGCAGCGCGCGGATCTTCTCCTCGACGCCGCGCTGGTCCACGCCGGTCGGATTCGGAATCTCGTGGCCCATCGGTCCCATGGTGTGGTGCGCCATGTGGCAGTGCAGCGCCCAGTCGCCGGCTTCGGTCGCGAGGAATTCGAGGTCGCGCATCTGGCCGACGCCGATGATCTCGGTGACCTCGCGCCGCCACTGCGCCTGCGGCCAGCGCCCGGCGTCCGAGCCGGTGACCCAGAACGGATTGCTGTGCATGTGGATGGGATGATTCCACATGGATAGATTGCCTATGCGTATACGCAGCCGCTCTCCGGTGCGCATGACCAGCGGGTCGATCGCCGGAAACACCTTGGAATTGAAGGTCCAGAGATCGAAGTCCTGCATGATCGACGGATCCGGGCGGTAGGTGCCCGGGTGCAGCGCCCAGTTGTGCAGCAGGAAGGCGTAGTCGCGGTCGATCGCCACCTCCTCGCCGTCGCGCGGATGGATGATGAAGAGTCCCATCATGCCGAACGCCATCTGGGTCATCTCGTCGGCATGGGGGTGATACATGTGCGTGCCGTGCTGGCGCAGCGTGAACTCGTAGACGAAGGTCTCGCCGGGTTCGATGCGCGGCTGGTTCAGTCCGGCGATGCCGTCCATGCCGTTGGGCAGATCGATGCCGTGCCAGTGCACGGTCGTCGCCTCGGGCAGGCGGTTGGTCACGAACAGGCGCACGCGATCGCCTTCGACGGCTTCGATCGTCGGGCCCGGTGTCGTGCCGTTGTAGCCCCAGCAGCGCGCGCGGCAGCCCGGCGCGAATTCGTGCTCGACTTCCTCGGCGACGAGGTGGAATTCCTTGACGCCGTCGTTCATGCGCCAGGGCAGCGTCCAGCCGTTCAGGGTCTGCACGGGCCGATAGCCCTGCGCGCGGCGCTTCGGTGCGGGCGGCGCCGCGACCGGCGCGGCCGGGGACTGCGCGCGCGCCGCGCCGGCCGCGGCCACGAGTCCCGCACTGCCGGCGCCCATTAACTGCAGCAGTTCGCGTCGCGTCGTCATGGCTTTTTCTCCTGTTTCGTGACGTGCCCGGCGTGATCGGTCTCGCTGTGCCCGGTCTCGCCGTGCTCGGAATGCTTCATCGCCTCATGGCCCGGGTGAACGTCGCCGGGCGGTTCGTCTCGCGTGTCCGCGTCGCCATGGCCCTCGTGCCCGCCGTGCCCGGAAGCCGGAGCGGGCCGCAGTACCGCGTCGACGCCGAGTGCGGGACGCGGCGCCTGCGCGTCGCTCGGCAGCCGCGTGCCGACGGCGCGCGCGAGCGCGACGCGTGCCTGCCAGTAGTCGCGCACGGCTTCGAGATAGCCCTGATAGGCATCGAATTCCTGCTGCCTGGCCAGCAGCAGTTCGAAGGCGCCGATCAGCATGTAGTTGAAGCGCTCGCCCTCGCGCGCGACGACGGCTTCGCGCTGCG
>CAMLLF010000383.1 GCA_946480705.1 uncultured Lysobacteraceae bacterium
ACGCCGATTTCGTGATCTTCCCGCCGCGCTGGATGGTCGCCGAGGACACCTTCCGTCCGCCCTGGTTCCACCGCAACGTGATGAGCGAGTTCATGGGCCTGATCCACGGCGTCTACGACGCCAAGGCCGGCGGCTTCGCGCCGGGCGGCGCGAGCCTGCACAACTGCATGAGCGGACACGGCCCCGACGCTGCGACGTTCGAGAAGGCGAGCAACGCCGATCTCGCCAAGCCCGACCACATCCGCGACACCATGGCCTTCATGTTCGAGGCGCGCGCGGTAATCCGGCCGACCGCGCAGGCGCTCGCATCGCCGCAGCTGCAGCAGGATTATCACGACTGCTGGCAGGGCCTCGAAAAGCACTTCAATCCCAGTCAGCGCTGACCGGCGCGAGCGGAGCGGAACACTCATGAAACTCGCAAGTCTCAAGGAAGGCGGCCGCGACGGCACGCTGGTCGTCGTCAGCCGCGATCTGTCGCGGGCCGTGCGTGCCGGGGGCATCGCCGCGACGCTGCAGCGCGCGCTCGAGGACTGGAGCCATGTCGCGCCGCGGCTCAACGCGCTGTCGGAGCAGCTCAATGCATCCGTCGCGGGCAGTGGCGCCGCGCCGGAAGGCGCGTTCGACCTCGATCCGGCGCTGCTCGCCGCACCGCTGCCGCGCGCCTATGAATTCGTCGACGGCAGCGCGTACCTGCCGCACGTCGAGCGCGTGCGCAAGGCGCGCAACGCCGAGGTGCCCGCGTCGTTCTACGTCGATCCGCTGATGTACCAGGCGACGAGCGCCGGCTTCTACGGTCCGCGCGATCCGGTCGTCGTGCCGAGCGAGGACTACGGCATCGATCTCGAGGCCGAGGTCGTCGTCGTCACCGACGACGTGCCGATGGCGGTCGCGCCGGCCGATGCCGCCGCGCACATCCAGCTGATCGGTCTCGTCAACGACGTGAGCCTGCGCAATCTGATTCCGGACGAGCTCGCGAAGGGCTTCGGCTTCCTGCAGTCCAAGCCGCGCTCGGCGCTGTCGCCGGTGTTCGTGACGCCGGACGAACTCGGCGACGCCTGGCAGGACTGCAAGGTGCATCTGGCGCTGACCACGCACCTCAACGGCACGTGGTTCGGCGCGCCGGAAGCCGGCGTCGACATGCAGTTCAACTTCGCCCAGCTCGTCGCGCACGCGGCGAAGACGCGCCCGCTGTCGGCCGGCACCATCGTCGGCTCGGGCACGATCGCGAACCAGGACACCTCGACCGGCGCGTCCTGCCTCGCCGAGCAGCGCGTCGTCGAAACCCTGCGCGACGGCAAGCCGGCGACGCCGTTCATGCGCTTCGGCGATCGCATCCGCATCGAAATGTTCGACCGCGCCGGCAACAGCATCTTCGGCGCGATCGAGCAGACGATGCGGGCGCCCTGACGGCCCGGCGATTGGCGTGCCCGCGGCAACGGAGTAGATTCGCCGCAGGCCGGGCGCATACGGATTTCCGCGCAGGCCCCACCGGCAGCACGGCACGAGGCGGTCGGGCACGAGCCCGGCCAAGGCGACGAGTTGAGACCCTGCCTGAGGGAGAAGCAGCGATGTCGGCAGAAGGCTTGCGGCTGTACAGCTATTGGCGTTCGAGCGCGGCCTACCGCGTGCGCATCGCGCTGAACCTCAAGGGTCTGCCCTACGAGATCGTTCCCGTACACCTGACCGCGAACGGCGGCGAGCAGCACTCGGCCGAATACGCGCAGATGAACCCGCAGGAATTCGTGCCGACGCTGCTCGACGGCGGACGCGTCATTCGCCAGTCGATGGCCATCATCGAATATCTCGACGAGTCCTACGACGGTGAAATCAAGCTGCTGCCGCCGACCGCGCGCGACCGCGCGCGCGTGCGCGGACTCGCCCAGATCGTCGCCTGCGACATCCACCCGATCAACAATCTCCGCGTGCTGCAGTACCTCGAACGCGAGTTCAACACGCCGACCGAGGAACGCGAGCGCTGGTCGCGCCACTGGATCCGCGAAGGCTTCGACGCGCTCGAAGAGCTGCTCGCGGAAAACCCGTCGACCGGCCAGTTCTGCGAAGGCGACGACCCGAGCCTGGCCGACGTCTGCCTCGTTCCACAGGTATACAACGCAAAGCGCTGGGGCCTGGAGCTGACCGACTGGCCGACGATCGCGCGCATCGCCGAGGAATGCCTGAAGCTGCCGGCATTCGATCGCGCCCGGCCGGAAAACCAGGTCGACGCGCCGAAAAGCTGATCCGCGAAAGCGGGTTTGCGGGAGCGGGTTCGTCCGGTACTGCCGCGGCGCCGGGCTGCGGCCATAATCGGCCGCATGATCTTCGTCTTCGACAACTGGCGCATCGACACGGCGCGGCGCGAGGCACTGCGCGACGGTCAGGCGGTTACGCTGCCGCGGCGCGTGTTCGATCTCGTGGTCTATCTGCTGCAGCAGCGCGAGCGCGCGGTTGGCCGCGACGAACTGGTGTCGGCGGTCTGGGGCCGCGTCGACGTCGCCGACGTGCAGATCAGCCAGCTGATCGCGCGCACGCGGCGCCTGCTCGGCGACGATGCGCAGACCCAGGCGACGATCCGCACGGTCAGCGGCTTCGGCTATCGCTGGGTCATGCCCGTGCGCGAGCCGGGCGATCAGGCTGCCGAGGCCGCGGCGGCATTGCCGGATGCGATCCCTCCCTTCACGCCGGACAGATTTGTCCCGCCCGGGAAACCGACGGCCCGGTCCGACGCAGCCGTCGTCGCGTCGGCCGGCCGGATACCGCGCCGGCGCCGGCTCGGGCTCGGCATCGCCCTTGCCGCGGTCGCGCTGATCGTCGTCGTCGCGGCCGTGCGATTGTCCGACCGCCGCGCGGCGATCGTGGCGCCGCGCGCACCGGCCGCCGGTGCGATCGCGGTCCTGCCGCTCGACGTCGACGCCGGTGCCGACGCGGGCTGGATGCAGCTCGGCCTCATGGATCTCGTCGCTGGCCGCCTGCGCGCGGCAGGTCTCGCCGTCCCGCCGAGCGACAGCGTGCTCGTCGCCCTGCGCGCGCTGGAACCGGCATCGCGCGGCGCGCCGGCAATCGCCGACGCACAGCGGATCAACCCGATTCTCGGCACGCGCCGCCTCGTGCGCGGCAGCGTGCGCCGCGTCGCCGCCGGCTGGCGCGTGATGCTCGAAGCGCCCGACGCCGAGGGCTTGCCGCGCCGCATCGAAGCCGAGCGCGACGACCCGATCGCCGCAGGCCGCGACGCGGCCGACCTGTTGCTGGCCGCGCTCGGTCACGCGGAAGCCGCGGCCGGCGAGGGCGACACGCCCGAACTCCTCGTGCAGCGCAGCCAGGCCGCGATCCTCGGCGGCAATTTCGACACGGCGCAGGAGATTCTCGACGGCGCCGCGCCGGCACAGCGCGCGCTGCCGCGCGTGCAGTTGCAGCTCGCGCAGATCGACTTCTACCGCGGCCGTCTCGATGCCGCCGCGCGGCGGCTCGACACGGTGCTGGCCGGCGAGCCCGCGGGCGACATGCGCGCGCGCGCGCTGACGTCGCGCGGCATGCTGCTGATGCGGCGCGGCGACTGCGCCGCGGCCGAGCAGTCGTTCACGACCGCGCTGACGGCGACTTCCGCGGTCGACGCGACCGCGCTCGCCGGTCGCGGGCTCGCGCGCAGCTGCCGTTTCGAACACGGCGACGCGGTCGCCGACCTCGGCCTCGCGCGGCTCAAGCTCGAAGCCGCCGGCGACCGGCTCGGCGTCGCGCGCGTGGACAACTACCTCGGCATCGCCGATGCGAACCGCCATCGCCTCGAGCCGGCGCTCGCACGCTTCGAGTCGGCACTTGCGACCTATGCGGCGTTCGGCGTCGCCGATGCGCAGCGCGCGGCGCTGAGCGGGCTGCTGGACACGCACGTGCTGCTGCTGCGCTGGTCCGATGCCGAGCGCGATGCGGCGCAGCTCGCGGCCTTGCGCCCGCGCATTGCCGACATCGCGCAGACGCAGACGCTCGACAGCGACCGCGCGCGCGTCTTTGCCGGCCTCGGCCGCTTCCGCGAAGCGGCCGAATTGCTCGATGCGGACGCCGGCGCCGCCGCCGATGCGGCTGCGCGACGCTATCGCGAGGCCGCACTGGCCGAGCTGGCCTGGCGCCGCGGACAGCCGGAGCCGGCGCGCGAAGCCGCGATGCGCGCACTCGCCGAATGGCCGCCGCGCGCCGACGACGTGCGTCGCGCGGCGCTGATGCTGCTGCGCCAGCGCGCCGGCGGCGAGCGCGCCGCGATCGACGACAGCGCGGCTGCGGGCGCGGGCAGTGCGCTGCTGCAGCTCGCCGCGGCGGAATCGGCGGACGTTCCGAAGGACCGCGAGCGCCACTACCGTGCCGCGCTCGACGCCGCCGATGCGCTCGGCGTGCCGGCCGTCATCGCCGAAGTCGCGGCGAGCTACGTCGGCTGGCTGCTCGCGCAGCATCGGCTCGACGAAGCCGCGGCGCTCAGCGGCCGCATCGCGCCCTGGAGCACCACGGACTTCGACTGCGCGCTGCTGCGCGTCGCGCTGTTCCAGGCGCGCGGCGATACCGATGCCTGGGCCGCGGCGCTCGCCCAGGCGCGACAGCTCGCCGGCGAGCGGCCGATTCCGGCCGCGCTGACCCGCGCGCCCGCGCCGGCAAGCGTGCGCAACGTCATGCATTGACGCGCTGATAGCGGTTTTCTACCGGTTTGCTACCCGAGCGGCATGGCGCCGCGCGGCCGCACGGACACAGTCGGTGCTTCCGATCGTCACCGGCCTGTCAAACACGAGGGCTCGGCCCGGACGGTCAATCCACCCGTGCCAGAGGTCGCCCGATGCCTGTCTTCATCCGTACCGCCGTCCTGTTG
>CAMLLF010000384.1 GCA_946480705.1 uncultured Lysobacteraceae bacterium
GCCGTCCGTGCCGGCGACGCCGATCACGCGCGCGACGACGACGGCCTGCGCGACACCCGGTTGCGCCGTGAGCACCGCTTCTATTTCGCCGAGTTCGATGCGCTGGCCGCGGATCTTCAGCTGGTCGTCGCAGCGGCCGAGGTATTCCACGTCGCCGGTGCCGAGCCAGCGCGCGATGTCGCCGGTGCGGTACATGCGCGCGCCGGCGACGAACGGATCGGCGACGAAGCGCGTCGCGGTCAGCGCAGCGCGGCCGCGATAACCATCGGCGAGCTGCACGCCGCACAGGTACAACTCGCCGGGCGCGCCCACCGGCACCGGCCGCAACTGTGCATCCAATATGCGCAGTTGTGTATTCCAGACCGGCCGCCCGATCGGCACGCTCGCCGCGACGCGCGTACCGGCGTCGTCGTCCGCCGCCGCCTTGAACGTCACGTCGACGGCCGCCTCGGTCGGACCGTAGAGGTTGTGCAGCGGTGCGGACTGCAGCGGCGTCCAGCGCTGCGCGAGATCGCGCGGCAATGCTTCGCCGCTGCAGAACACGCGGCGCAGATCCGTGCAGCGCGCGGTCGCGTCGGGCAACGTGCGCAGATGCGCGACGAATGCGGCAAGCATCGACGGCACGAAATGCAGCGTCGTGACGCGCTGCGCCTCGATGACGCGCAGCAGTTCCTCGGGATCGCGATGCGCGTCGGGCGGCGCGAGAAACAGCCGCGCGCCGACGAGCAGCGGCCAGAAGAACTCCCAGACCGACACGTCGAAGCTGCCCGGGGTCTTCTGCAGCACGGTGTCGTCGGCGGCGAGTGCGTATTCGTGCTGCATCCACAGCAGCCGGTTCACGATGGCTTCGTGCGAAACGAGCACGCCCTTGGGCCGCCCGGTCGAGCCCGAGGTATACAGCAGATACGCCGCGTGCTGCGGTGCGAGCGCCGGCAGCGACGGCGCCGCCGTTTCGTCGTCGGCCGCGAGCGCATCGAACAGCAGCACCGGCGCAAACGCGCCGAAGCGCGCGGCGAGGTCGCCGGTCGCGATCAGCAGACGCGGCTGCGCGTCGGAGACCATGTAGGCGAGGCGTTCGTCCGGATAGCCCGTGTCGAGCGGCAGATAGGCCGCGCCGGCCCGCTGTACCGCGAGCAGCGCGACGCTGAGCCGCACCGAGCGCGGCAGCGCGACCGCGACGATGTCGCCGAGGCGCACGCCGGCCGCCTGCAGACGCGCCGCGAGCGCGCCAGCCTGGCGGTCCATCTGTGCATAAGTCAACGAATCCCGGATGTCCTGCAGCGCCGTTGCCTGCGGCGTGCGCGCGATCTGCGCCGCAATCAGCGCGCAGAGCGTCGTCGCGGGCACCGGATGCGCGGTCGCGTTCACGGCGTCGACGAGCGCGCGCTCGTCCGCGAGCCGCGGATCGAAGCGCGACCACGGCGTCGTCGCGTCGTCGGCCAGATGCTGCAGCAGATGCAGCAGCCGCCCGACGACGCGCTGCGGTTCGCGCACGACGTCGCGGTATTCGACGATGAGCCGCAGCGTCTCGCCGGGCAGGACGAGCACGGTCAGCGGATAGTGCGTGTAGCCGCGATTGCGCAGGCCGGCCAGCCGCGCGCCGGCGTAGTCGCGCGCGTGCAGCGACGCGTCGTCGGGATAGTTCTCGCTGACCAGCAAGGTGTCGAACAGCGGATTCGTGTGGGCCAGGCGCTGGATTTCCGCGAGACCGAGCCCGTCGTGTTCGAGCAGCGCGATCTGCTGCGCCTGCAGCCGTTCGAGCTGCCGCAGCAGCGGTTCGTGCGGCGTCAGGCGCAGGCGCACCGGTACGGTGTTGCTGAACAGGCCGATGTGATCGGCGATACCGGCGACCGCGCCGAAGCGTCCCGACACCGGCGCGCCGAACACGACGTCGTCACGACCGGTCAGCGTCGCGAGCAGCGCCGCCCAGGCGCCCTGCATCACGGTGTTGACGGTGAGTCCGCGTTCGCGCGCGCGGGCGCGCAGCGCGGCGTCGAGCGCGGCCGGCAGCGCGAACTCGATCTCGCCGACATCGGGCGACGCCGCCTGCCCTTCGAACAGCAGCGTCGGGCGCGCGCCGGTCATCGCATCCGTCCACGCGGCGCGCGCTGCGGAGAGATCGCGGGTCGCGAGCGCGCGAACGACATCGGCATACGGCACCTGCGGCGGCGGCGCGATCGCGCCGGCATACGCATCGAGCAGGTCGCGCACGAGCAGCGGCGTCGACCAGCCGTCGACGACGAGGTGATGCGCGGTCACGAACACGACGCTGCGTCCGGCGCCGCAATGCACGAGCACCGCATGCAGCAGCGGCCCGCCGTCGCCGCGGCCGATCGCGAACTCGCGCTCGATCTCGCCGCGTTCGATGCGTTGCAGGACAACCTCGACGTCGTCGCCGGCACCGACATTCACCTCCGACCAGGGCCACGACGCGGGTGCGAGCGGCAGCACCTGCAGCGGCTGCGCGTCGGCGTCGAGATCGAATCGCGCGGCGAGCTGCGGATGCCGCCGCAGCACCGCGTCGAGCGCCGCGCGCAACCGCGGTGCGTCAATGTCGCCGGAGAAATCGAGACGGCTGATCGCGTTGTAGCGGCTCGCGCGCTCGCCGAGTTCCGCATGGAACAGCAACCCTTCCTGCAGCGGCAGCACCGGCAACACGGCCGCGGCGGCACCGTAGCGCATGCGCAGCCGGTCGAGCTGCGCGGCATCGAGCGCTACGCCGCGTGCATTGCGCGTATCGGCGGCGGCGAGCGTGTCGGCCGCGCGTTCCGGCGCCGCCGAGGCGAACCGGACGAGCCGCTCGAATTCCGCGGCGACACCGGCCTGCAGCGTCGCGAGTGTCTGCGCATCGAACAGCGCGTCGGCCCAGGTCCAGTTCACCGCGAGCTGCGGCTCGGAGCCCGATTCGTCGACGAAGACATTGATCTCGAGCGCGTGCGACAGCGGCGTCGCCGGATCGATGTCGACGGCGAACGCATCGGCGAAGGCGCCGCCGACGCTCTGCGGCGTCCACGGGCCTTCGTCGTGCACGAAGCGGCCGAGGTAGTTGAACAGCAGCGCGGGACGATGCGCGTGCTCGAGCGCCGCGAGCGCCGGCGCGTTGTCGGCATCGAGCCAGCGCAGCACGCCGTAGCCGCGGCCGCGATCTGGAATCGCGCGCAACGCCTGCTTGACGGCGCGCACGCACGCCGCCCCGTCGTCCGCAGCCACCGCCGCGAAATCGAGCACGACCGGATATTCGGCCGTGAGCCAGCCGACCGTGCGCGCGAGATCGATGCGTTCGTCGTCGCTCGCGCGGCCGTGCGATTCGAGCGCGACACGCAGCCGCGGCGCGGGCCATCGTGCGACGCAGGCGCGCGCAACCGCGCAGAGCACGAGCTCCTCGACGGTTGCGCGAAAGGCATCGGGCAAGGTCTGCAGCACGGCGGCGCTCAGCGCCGGCGGCAACAGCGTGCGCGCCGCGTTCGCACGACCGTAAGTATCGCGCCCGGGTTGCAGCATCGCGGTGGCATGCAGCGGCAACGGTTCGGCAAGCGCGGCGCGCCACTGGTCGATTTCGCTGCGCCGCTGCGGCACTTCCGCCGCCAGCGCCGCGGCCCATTCGCGCAGGGTCGTTTCCTCGGGCGCGACGAACGGCATCGCACCCGACGCCGCGGCCTCGCAGGCCGCGCGCAACTCCGGCAGCAGCACGCGCCAGGACACGCCGTCGACGATCAGATGATGCGCGACGAGCAGCAGCCACGACGCGCCGTCGCCGCGCAGCAGCGTGGCCTGCATCAGATGCCCGGCCGACGGTGCGAGCGCCGCGGCGCTCGTGCGGAACAGTCGGTCCGCACGCGCGACGAACGGGCCGTCATCGCCGGTGTCGTTTTGCACGACGAGCGGCTGGGCCGGACCGACGACGAGCACGCCGCCGGCGGCGCGCGCGCGCAGCGCCGGGTGCGCCCGCTGCAGCGCGGCCAGCGCCTGCGCGAGCACGTGCGCGTTCAGTGTCGCAGGCACACGCACGATCACGCCCTGGGCATAGCGACTGTCCATTCCACAGTGCTCGGCGAACCACGCGACGATGGGCAGCCGTCCGATCGCGCCATCCGCCTCGGCGCCGCGCGCGCGCGATTCGCGCAGCGTGGTGAGTGCCGCAGCCATGCGCGCCGGCGTGCGCTGCGCGAAGATCTCGCGTGGCGCGAGCCGGTAGCCGTCGCGTCGCAATTGCGTGCCGAGCGCCATCGCCGAAATGCTGTCGCCGCCGAGCGCGAAGAAGTCGTCGTCGGCACCGACGGCGGGCAGGCCGAGCACCTGCGCGATGCCCGCGCAGATCAGCCGCTCGCGCGGATTCGCCGCTTCGCGCCGCGCGGTCGCGGGCGCCGTGATGACATCCGGCAGCGCGCGCCGATCGATCTTGCCGTTCGTCGTCAGCGGCCACTGCGCGAGCACGGCGATGCCGGCGGGCACGAGGTAGTCCGGAACGCGCGCGGCGAGTTCGCGGCGCACCATGTCGGCGTCGAGCGCTGCGTCGGCCGTCGGCGTGCAATAGCCGACGAGGCGTAGCGTCATGCCGCAGGTCTGCGCCTGCACGATCGCGTCGGCGACGCCGGGCAGTCCGCGCAGCACCTGTTCGACTTCGCCGGGCTCGACGCGGAAGCCGCGGATCTTCACCTGTCGATCGCTGCGGCCGAGAAATTCGAGCTGGCCGTCGGCGCGCCAGCGCACGCGGTCGCCGCTGCGGTACATGCGCTCGCCGGCGACGAACGGATCGGCGACGAAGCGCGTCGCGGTCAGCGCGGCACGTCCGCGATAGCCGTGCGCGAGACCGGCGCCGGCGAGATACAGCTCGCCGGT
>CAMLLF010000385.1 GCA_946480705.1 uncultured Lysobacteraceae bacterium
AGCCATTTCTTCCATCGGCGTCTCATGGACCGGCGCGGCGCGGTCAAGCACGGCGTCCGCGACAACCTGCCGCCGCTGCGGGTTTCCTGAGTGAGCGCGACCGCGCATTACCTCGCCGGCGTGCAGCGCGGCGACTGGCAGGACGATGCCGCGCAGCGCGCGGTGCTCGTCGAACTCGACCGCATCGGCGCCGCGCTCGAACAGGCTGAACCCGCCGGACTCCTCGCGCGGCTGCGCGCGCGCTTTGCGGCGCCGGAACCCGTGCGCGGCCTGTACCTCTGGGGCGGCGTCGGCCGCGGCAAGACCTTTCTGATCGATCTGTTCTTCGAACACCTCTCGATCGCGCAGAAGCGCCGCATCCACTACCACCGATTCATGCGTTCGGTGCAGGCCCGCCTCAAGGAACTGCAGGGGCGCCAGGATCCCTTGGTCGACGTCGCCGAAGGCCTCGCCGCCGACACGCGCGTGCTCTGCCTCGACGAGTTCTTCGTCAGCGACATCGGCGACGCGATGATCCTCGGCGGACTGCTGCGCGAGCTGTTCGCGCGCGGCGTCTGCGTCGTGACGACGTCGAACACGCCGCCGCGCAATCTCTACGCGAACGGCCTGCAGCGCGAGCGCTTCCTGCCGGCCATCGCGCTGATCGAACGGCACTGCGCGGTCGTCGAGATCGTGTCCTCGCAGGACTGGCGCCTGCGCGCGCTGACGCAGGCGCGCGTCTATCACGCGCCGCTGGGCCCCGACGCGGATCGTGCGCTCAACGACTGCTTCCAGCGCATCAGCCACGGCGTCGCTCGGCCCGAGACGACGATCGACGTGCACGATCGCGACATTCCCGTGCGGCGTCTCGCCGAAGACGTGATCTGGTTCGAATTCGCCGCGATCTGCGAAGGCCCGCGCGCGGTGGCCGACTACATCGAGATCGGCAAGGACTACGGCACCGTCATCGTCTCGGGCGTGCCGCAGTTCACGCCGACCATGGAAGATGCTGCGCGTCGCTTCATCGAGATGGTCGACGAGTTCTACGACCGCCACGTGAAGCTGATCCTGTCGGCGGCCGTGCCGATCATCGATCTCTACGACGGCGACCGCCTGCGCGCCGAATTCAGCCGCACCGAGTCGCGCCTGATCGAGATGCAGAGCGAAGACTATCTCGCGCGCGAGCACCTGCCGTAGGCGCGGCGCGTTCGCCGAAAGTCCATGTCCGCGATTGCCGCGCATCGCCTACCATCGGCGTTTTCCGCGGAGAGACGATCATGCGCCGAATCTGTCTGGCCCTCGTTGCTGCGCTGGCCGCCTCGCCGGCGGCTGCCGCGACCGATACGCAAAGCGCGGCCGCCGCGGTCGATGAGCAGGTCCTCGCCTGGCGGCGCGACATCCACCAGCATCCGGAACTCGGCAACCGCGAGAAGCGCACGGCCAAGCTGATCGCCGACCACCTGAAGAAGCTCGGTCTCGACGTGAAGACCGGCGTCGCGCACACCGGCGTCATCGGCCGGCTCAAGGGCGGCAGGTCCGGGCCGCTGCTCGCGATCCGAGCCGACATCGACGCGCTGCCCGTGACCGAGGAAGTCGACCTGCCGTTCGCGTCGAAAGTGCGCAGCACCTACGCCGGCCAGGACGTCGGCGTCATGCATGCCTGCGGCCACGACGCGCACACCGCGATCCTGCTCGGCGTCGCGACCGCGCTGGCCGGCATGAAGAAGGATCTCCCGGGCGAGGTCATGTTCATCTTCCAGCCCGCCGAGGAAGGCTCGCCGCCGGGCGAGGAAGGCGGCGCGAAGCTCATGCTGAAGGAAGGCCTGTTCCGCGAAAGAAAGCCCGACGCCGTGCTCGGCCTGCATGTGTTCTACACCTTGTACGCGGGTCAGGTCGGCGTGCGCGAAGGTCCGCTGCTCGCGGGTTCCGACCGCTTCAAGATCCGCGTGTTCGGAGCGCAGACCCACGGCGCGCAGCCCTGGCGCGGCGTCGATCCCATCGTCACCGCCGCGGCCATCGTCAGCCAGGCGCAGACCATCGTGAGTCGACAACTGGATATTTCCAAATTGCCGGCCGTGCTCACGTTCGGCATGTTCCAGGGCGGCGTGCGCTACAACATCATTCCGGAAAAGGTCGAACTCGAAGGCACGATCCGCACGTTCGATGCGGCGATGCGCGAAGACCTGTTCAAACGCCTGCGCCGTACCGCCGAGGGCGTGGCCGCCGCGCAGGGCGCGCGCGTCGAACTCGAAGTGCCGATGCCCGAGGTGCACAACCCGGTCACGCGCAACGACGCGGCATTGACGAAGCGCCTGCGGCCGAGCCTCGAGAAGGCCGTCGGCGTCGACAACGTCATCGACGTGCCGCCGAACATGGTCGCCGAGGACTTCTCGTACTTCGCCGACGAAGTGCCGGGCCTCTACTTCTTCGTCGGCGTCGTACCGCCGGGGCAGGATCTCGCGACCGCGGCACCGAACCACTCGCCGAAGTTCTTCCTCGACGAAAAGTCGCTGCAGGTCGGCACGCGCGCGATGCTGCAGACGGCGGTGGATTTTCTGGAGGGCGGGAAGTAGAGAGGAACTAGACGGTAGTTTTTCGCAACTGGAGGGAGCTGCCGCGCCCGATCGGGCGGGCGGCTCTTTTCGTTTGTGCACAAGTCCAATATGGGCGCGTCGCCGCTTCGGCTTGAGCGCGGCGGAACACCTGCAGGCGCCGGGTGTCGACAGTGCGCCGCCGCGGTAAACCTGTTCCTTTCGATGACGCCGATGATCCGGCTGCGTTCCGCGCTGCCGGTGGCGGCGTGCGCGCTGGACGTACCGCGTATGAGACCGGGGAAGCGTCAGGCTGGTCGTGTGATGCTGTGGCCGTTCGTGCCGATGCTCATGGCTCCCTGGCCGGCCTTCCTGTGCAGCATCCGGTTCGACTGCGGTCGATTGCCGGGCAACCTCGACGAACTGCTCGGGACCGTACGCGAGCCTGAGTGCATGAAGGATGCGGTGCGCCCGTCCCTGCTCATCGATCCGTTCGGCTCGCGGTTCGACTACTGGCGTGCGGGCGACGGCCAGCGTTTCGAGCTGCGCTCCTATGGGTCGCGATCGCGTCCACGACACCGACGACGA
This sequence comes from uncultured Lysobacteraceae bacterium, assembly GCA_946480705.1. The sequence continues at coordinate 3,099 of CAMLLF010000385.1, forward strand.
CATCACGAGCCGGACCCTGGACTATCCGCGACCGCGAGTTGCTCTCGGCGCTCGACGCGATCGACAGCACCCGCCAGACGCGCGACGGGGCGCGGTCGTGGCCGCCCTCGCCACGCTCGGCACGGCCGGCCGGGCGGGCACCGGGGGACGCCCGGCGTTGCCCGTCGACCCTCCTGATCGTCGCGGTAATTTTCCGCGCGCTGTTCGCGTTGTCGTCCGCCTTCGCAGGCGCCTGCCGCCGCTGGGGTCCCCGGTGGCCCCGAGACGCGGGTACTCGGAAAGAACAGTAGCCGGGCGCCAGCGGTAGCGACTGGGCGCGGCGCGCCGTCCGCCCGGCGGAGCGAACTCGACCGCTGGCTGCGGACTGCTCCTCCGGTTCTTAGCCGCTCCCTTTGTTTGTTCTTCTCGCGTGAAATCCCGTCCCACGTCTCAACTCCCAGCCGATTGTGTTGACCCCGCGCTGTCAACCTCTATATGTTGTGTTTCGTCGGTTCCCGGTCACGGCCGGGATTAAACGGGAATCCGGTGCAATTCCGGAGCTGCCCCGCAGCGGTAAGCGGAAACGAAGGTCGTCAAGGCACTGGCCAGAGAGGCTGGGAAGCGACGGCTGCTAGGAGGTTCCGGAGGGCCGGAACCGCGTCCGCAAGCCCGAATACCTGCCGACAGCCGCGCGTCGCACACCGCGCGGTCAACGGCCGGGAGTCTCCGCGGGGGGACGGGTCGACGGTTGCCGCCGGCCCCAAGCCGTGCCGGTGCCGCACCCTGAATTCCGCAACTCCGCACGCCCGAGGGGGCGTGGCCACGCCCGCGGCATCGACCGCGGCGTTGCCGTCCCTTCGTTTTGCCGTCCCCGGGACAGGGCGGCAGTCGTGCCCACTCGCACCGGAGGGAGTCCATGAGCACCACAGAACACGACATCGCTACCGCCGCCTCCGCCGCTCGCACCGGCGCTATGCAGAAAGACACCCGCGCGCCGCAGTTCGCGCTGACGCCGCCGCATTCCAGCGGCACCATGGCCGTGACCAAGCGCAACGGCAAGCGCGAACCGGTCGACCTCAACAAGATCGTGCGCGCCGTGACGCGCGCGGCCGAAGGCCTGTATTCCATCGATCCGATGCGCGTCGCGACGCGCACGATCTCGGGTCTCTACGACGGCGCGACCACGCGCGAACTCGACGAACTCTCGATCCGCACCGCGGCCATGCTGACCGCGGAAGAACCCGAATACGGCCGTCTCGCCGCGCGCCTGCTCAGCGACTACATCGCGAAAGAAGTCGCCGGTCAGGAAATCCACGCGTTCTCGCAGTCGGTCGCGCGCGGGCATGAGCTCGGCCTGATCAACGAGCGCCTGCTGACCTTCGTCCAGGCCAATGCGCGCAAGCTCAACAGCGCGCTCGACGGCGACCTCGACCGGCGCTTCGACTACTTCGGTCTGCGCACGGTCTACGACCGCTATCTGCTGCGTCATCCGAAGACGCGCAAGGTCATCGAGACGCCGCAGCAGTTCTTCCTGCGCATCGCCTGCGCGCTCTGCGAAGACGTCAGCGACGCGCTCGAGCTGTATCGCCTGATGGGCAGCCTCGACTACCTGCCGAGCTCGCCGACGCTGTTCAACTCGGGCACCACGCACGAACAACTGTCCTCGTGCTTCCTGCTCGATTCGCCCGACGACTCGCTCGAATCGATCTACAAGCGCTATGCCGACGTCGCGATGCTGTCGAAGTTCTCCGGCGGCATCGG
>CAMLLF010000386.1 GCA_946480705.1 uncultured Lysobacteraceae bacterium
ACCGCCGAGGCGGACGACCGCGTCGCGCATTGCGGCCAGGTCCACCACGCAGGGCACGCCGGTGAAGTCCTGCAGCACGACGCGCGCCGGCATGAACGAGATCTCGGTGTCCGGTTCCTTGCGCGCGTCCCAGTTGGCGACGGCCTCGATCGACTCCCTGGTGACCGACACGCCGTCCTCGTGGCGCAGCAGGTTCTCGAGCAGGATCTTCATCGAGAACGGCAGCCGCTTGAGGTCGAAGCGTTCGCCGAGCTTGGCGAGGCTCGCGATGGTGTATCGCTGACCATTGACCTCGAGCGAGGTGCGGGTCGAGAAAGAGTCTTTCATTCCGTTCTCCTGGCGTGCAGCGGCTGGAACCAAAGTTGCGGGCGCGGGCAGTCGGCGGCGCGCCGTGACCCGCGCGGCGGCTACCCGAAAAAAAAGCGGCACATTATGCCTGAAACGGGCGTTTCACGGCAGCGGCGGTGCGCCGACTTTGGTCGGCCTGTTGCCGCCGCGCTTGTTCCCGGAGGGCATATGCCGGGTCTGGCTCAGCCGCCGTCGAGACGCGCGCGGCTCGACAGGCCGCGCGCGAGCATCACGAGCTGGCTGCGCTTGAACAGGAGCTGCCACTGCGTGCCGCCGAGCTGGCGCCAGAGCACCGCGGCGCGGACGCCGGCGAGCAGGGTCGCGCGGATGCGTTCGACCTGCGCGGGCTGCTGCAGATAGAGCGGGTTGCCCTGCACCACGACGCGCGGCCGCAGGTTCGACAGGGTGTTTGCATACAGCTCCGAGAGGCGCGCGAGCACACTCGCATGGGTCAGGCCGAGATGGTCGACCTGGCGCTGCAGGGCTTCTATACCTTCGCGCAGCGTCGCGAGCATGGATGGCCGTCCGGTCAGTTTGCGTTCGACGCGCAGTACGGTGACCGCGATCTGGCTGACCGCGAGATCGGCAGGATTGCGGTCGAGCTGCTGCACGAGTGTCTCGAAGCCGAGCCGCAGCCGCGCGACGCCGCCGAACGCACCGGCCGCGTCGTCGACGTCGATGCGCAGGATGCTCGCAATGCTGCTTTCCAGTGCGGCCGCATCCTGGCTTCCGGTCGTGGCCGTCGCGCGCACGAGCGCTGCGGACTGGAATACGCCGGCCAGGGCGATCACTTGCGCTTCATTCATGCTGTCGTCCCTGTAGTGCGAGCCCGCGATGCCAGTCCGCCGTACGGCGCATCCGTCGCCGCAATGACCGCGCCGCCCAGACATTCCTCGCCCGAGTAGAAGACGACGGATTGGCCCGGCGTCACGGCGCGTTGCGGTTCGTCGAAGACGACCATGAGGTCGTCGCCCGAGAAATCCAGCGTGCAGTGCTGGTCGGCTTGGCGATAGCGCGTCTTCGCCGTGCAGCGCAGACCGCCGCGCGGGCGGGCGCCTGCGGTCCAGCTCGCCTCGCTCGCGCGCAGCTGCCGCGAATCCAGCCACTGATTGGCATTGCCCTGCGCGACGATGAGCCGGCGGTGTTCCAGGTCCTTGCCGACGACGTACCAGGGCTGGCCGTCGGTATCGCGCCGTCCGCCGATGCCGAGACCCTGCCGCTGGCCCAGCGTGTAGTACATGACGCCCTGGTGCCGTCCGACGACCTCGCCCTCGGGCGTGACGATGTCGCCGGCCTGCGCCGGGATGTACCGGGCGAGAAACGACCGGAAGTCGCGCTCGCCGATGAAGCAGATGCCGGTCGAGTCCTTCTTGGCGTGCGTGACGAGACCGGCTTCGCGTGCGAGCTCGCGTACCTGCGGCTTCGGCAGGTCGCCGACCGGGAACTCGGTCGCGGCGAGTTGCTCCTGGCCCAGCGTGTAGAGAAAGTAGCTCTGATCCTTGTTGTCGTCGCGGCCACGCAGCAGCCGGTAGCGGCCGTCGGTTTCGTCGACGCGAGCGTAGTGTCCGGTCGCGATCTTCGATGCGCCGAGTCCGCGCGCCTGGTCGAGGAAGGTGCGGAACTTGATCTCGCGATTGCACAGCACGTCCGGATTCGGCGTGCGTCCGGCGCGATACTCGGCGAGGAAATGCGTGAACACCTGATCCCAGTACTCACCCGAGAAATTGTGCGCGTGAAACGGCATGTCGAGTGCGGCGCAGACACGCAGCGCGTCGAGTCGGTCGCGGTCGGCATCGCATTCGCCGAGGCGCCCGTCGTCTTCCCAGTTTTTCATGAACAGGCCGGCGACATCGCGCCCCCGGCGCTTGAGCAGCAGCGCGGCGACCGACGAGTCCACGCCGCCGGACACGCCGACCATGACGAGGCCGGACGTCATGCGCGTTCCAGACCCGGGGCCAGGTAATGCAGCGACGACAGCGGCAGGCGCGTTCCGCCGAGCCAGGCGTCGATGCTGGCGAGGATCAGCGGGCTGCGCAGCCGCGGCGTCGCGTCGGCGATCTCGGACCGGCTCATCCAGACCGCGGCGCGGATGCCGGCGTCGAGGGGTTGCCGCGGGTCATGCCGCAGCGCGCGTGCCGCAAACGTGAAGCGCAGAAAATGCCGGTCGAGTTCGGGATTGACCCACTGGTGGATGCTGACGAGACAGTCCGGCTCCACGTCCCAGCCGGTTTCCTCGCGCGTTTCGCGACGCGCCGCGTCAACAAGGGACTCGCCGGGTTCGAGATGGCCCGCGGGCTGGTTCAGCAGCAGCCGGCCGCGGATGTCTTCCTCGACGAGCAGGTAGCGGCCGTCGCTCGGCACTATCGTTGCCACGGTAACGCGGGGGCGCCAGACGGGATCGTCCTCGGTGCCCGGATTCGGGGTCTGCGGAGTCATCCGCCGAATGTTACACGAGCGCGCGCCAAGTCTTTGTCCGCCCTTGCAAACCACGCTGCCACCACCATTAGCGGCGCTATACTGGCCCCCAGCAAAGACGGCGACGGAACCGATGTCAGGCAACACCGATCACAAAACCGATCACGAACACGGCCTGGCGGTCGAGGAAGCGCGGCCGGAAGTCGCGCGTCCGCCGATGTACCAGGTGATACTGCTGAACGACGATTACACGCCGATGGACTTTGTGGTCCATATCCTGCAGAGCTTTTTCGGCTTTGCGTACGAGCGGGCGCACGAGGTGATGCTCAATGTGCATTTGCGCGGACGCGGCGTTTGCGGTCTGTATACGCGCGAAGTGGCAGAAACCAAGGTAACCCAGGTCAACGAGTTCTCGCGTTCCAACCACCATCCGTTGTTGTGCACCATGGAAAAAGCCTGAGTGGTCCCCATCTCCGGCGCATCCTGATACAGGGGTAAGGCATGTTCAGCAAAGACCTCGAACTCACCATCGGCCAGTGCTACAAGGATGCGCGCGAGCAGCGCCACGAATTCATGACCGTGGAGCACCTGCTGCTGGCTCTTCTCGAAAACCCGTCCGCCGCGGCCGTGCTGCGCGCCTGCGGAGCGGACATTGCCAAGCTCGGCAAGGAGCTCAAGGCGATCATCGCCGAGACCGTGCCCGTGCTTCCGCCGAGCGACGAACGCGATACGCAGCCGACGCTCGGATTCCAGCGCGTGCTGCAACGCGCCGTCTATCACGTGCAGTCCTCGGGCCGCAAGGAAGTCACCGGCGCCAACGTGCTGGTCGCGATCTTCGGCGAAAAGGATTCGCATGCCGTGTATTTCCTCAATCAGCAGGAAATCACGCGTCTCGATGTGGTCAACTACATTTCCCACGGCATTGCCAAGATCGGCCACGAGCCGCAGCAGCAGCCCGGTGGCGGCGGCGAGCGCGAAGCCGAGGAGGGCGGCGAGCCCAAAGGCAATCCGCTCAACGAATACGCGTCGAACCTCAACGATCTCGCGCGCCAGGGCAAGATCGATCCGCTGATCGGCCGCGCCGAGGAAGTCGAGCGCACGATCCAGGTGCTGTGCCGCCGGCGCAAGAACAATCCGCTGTATGTCGGCGAAGCCGGCGTCGGCAAGACCGCGCTGGCCGAAGGGCTGGCCAAGCGCATCGTCGAGAACGACGTGCCCGAGGTGCTGAAGGAAGCGACGATCTACGCGCTCGATCTCGGCGCGCTCGTTGCCGGCACGAAGTATCGCGGCGACTTCGAGAAGCGGCTCAAGGCCGTGATCGCGCAGCTCAAGAAAGAGCCGCACGCGATCCTGTTCATCGACGAGATCCACACCATCATCGGCGCCGGCTCCGCTTCGGGCGGCACGATGGACGCGTCGAACCTGATCAAGCCGATGCTCGCTTCGGGCGAGATCCGCTGCATCGGTTCGACGACGTTCCAGGAATACCGCGCGATCTTCGAGAAGGACCGCGCGCTCGCGCGCCGTTTCCAGAAGATCGACATCGTCGAGCCGTCGATCGCCGATTCGTTCGAGATCCTCAAGGGCCTGCGCTCGCGCTTCGAGCAGCATCACAACGTCGAATACACCAACGACGCGCTGCTGGCCGCGGTGAACCTGTCGGTCAAGCACATCGCCGACCGCCTGCTGCCGGACAAGGCCATCGACGTCATCGACGAAGCCGGCGCGCGCCAGCGTCTCGTGCCGGAGGTCGAGCGCAAGAACGTCGTCGACGTGCCCGAGATCGAATTCATCGTCGCGCGCATGGCGCGGATTCCGCCGAAGCAGGTTTCCGCTTCCGACCGCGACGTGCTGCGCAATCTCGACCGCAATCTGAAAATGGTCGTGTTCGGCCAGGATCAGGCGATCGACGCGCTCGCCGGCGCGATCAAGATGGCGCGCTCGGGACTCGGCAATTCGTCCAAGCCGATCGGCTGCTTCCTGCTCGCCGGTCCGACCGGCGTCGGCAAGACCGAAGTCACGCGCCAGCTCGCGCTGCAGCTCGGCATCGAGCTGATCCGCTTCGACA
>CAMLLF010000387.1 GCA_946480705.1 uncultured Lysobacteraceae bacterium
GCATGGCCGGGCCGCCTTGCGCTCGACGCCGACGCGAACGGCCTGCGCTTCGCGCAGCAGTGGCGGGTCGATGCGACGAGCTGGATAGGACTGCCGGGCGACGCCGAGGACTGGCCGCAGGACGTCACCGTCAACGGACAGGCCGCGCCCGTGCTCGAACGCGACGGCGAGCCGCAGCTGCACCTGGCGCCAGGCAGCTATCGCATCGAAGGCCGCATTCCGTGGCAGCAGCGCCCGCAGCAGTTGCGCGTGCCTGCGGTCACCGCGCTGATCGAACTGCGTGTCGACGGCAAGAACGTGCTGCCGCTGGAGCGCAGCGGCGACCAGCTCACGCTCGGTCGCGGCGAGGCCTCCGAACCCGAAGCCGACGCCATCGCGATCGAAGTGTTCCGCAAGCTCACCGACGACGTGCCCGCACGGCTCGAGACGCGGCTGCGGCTGCACGTCTCGGGGCAGGCGCGCGAGGAGACCGTGGGTCCGGTACTCCCGCAGGGCTTCGTGCCGCTCGCGCTCGGCGGCGGCCTGACCGCGCGCCTCGGCAATGACGGCCGCCTGCACGTGCAGGTACAGCCCGGCGACTGGGATCTGAACCTGCATGCGCGCGCGACCGCGCCGCTCGTGAAGGTTTCCGCGCCGACCATCGACGAGCCCTGGCCCGCGCAGGAAATCTGGAGCTTCGAGGCGCAGAGCTGGCTGCGCGTCAGCGGCGCGAACGGTGATACGCCGATCGACCCGGCGCAGGCCGGCGTGCCGAACGAATGGCGCGGGCTGCCGGCATTTGCGCTGGCGCCCGAGTCGGCGCTGACGATCGAGGAGCGCTCGCGCGGTCTGTCGGGCGAGGACGCGAACCGCCTGACCCTGCAGCGCGAAGTCTGGCTGCAGTTCGACGGTGCCGCGCTGTACGCGAAGGATCGCATCGCCGGCACCATGCATCGCGACTGGCGCCTGGACATGAGCGCACCTTACGTGCTCGAACGCGCGCAGAGTCGCGGCGAAGGTCTGCTCGTGACCAAGTCGACCGACGGCGCGACCGGCGTGGAGCTGCGCGAGGCCGCCGTCGATCTCGGTGCCGGCGTGCGTGTCGCGCGCGGCGGCGCCTTGCCGGTCGCCGGCTGGCGCCAGTCGTTCGATGCGATCAGCTGGCGTCTGCATCTGCCGTACAGCGATCGCCTGCTGGCCGCGCCCGGCGCCGATCGCGCCGACGGCAGCTGGGTCTCGCGCTGGACGCTGCTCGATGTGTTTCTCGTCGCGGTGACGGCGCTGCTCGCGGCGCGTCTGCTCGGCTGGCTCGCCGGAGCGCTCGCGCTGGGCTATCTCGTGTTCGGCTATCACGAGCCGGGCGCACCGCTGTGGACGCTGCTCGTCGTCGTCGCGCTGGGACTCATCGCGAAGGCGCTGCCGGTCGGACGGTTGCGCGCGAGCGTGCAGATCGCCGCCGCGGCGGTCGGTGTGCTGCTCGTCATCGTCGCGCTGCCGTTCTTTGCGCAGCAGGTGCGCTACGCGCTGTATCCGCAGCTCGAAACCGGCTACGGCAGCGCGCCGGTCGATACGATGCTTGCCGGCATGGTGGCGGAAGAGGCGCCCATGGCGCAGATGGAAATGGCCGAGTCGAACGTGGCGCAGCCGCTCGCGGCGCCGCCACCGCCGCCCGCACCCGCGGCGCCTGCCGTCGCGCCGCAGCCGGCGCGCAAGGGCCTTGCCGATGCCTTCGGCGGCGCGCCGGGCAGCCTGGCTTACCAGTCGGTGAAATCGCGGGCGCGCCAGCAGCAGAACAATCTCGTGCAGCGCTACGCGCAGAACACCGTGATCCAGGCCGGCCGCGGCGAACCGTCGTGGAGCTATGGCCGCGTCTACGACCTGTCCTGGAGCGGCCCGGTACTCGCCGATCAGGACGTGCGACTCGTGATTTCGCCGCCGTGGCTCACGCGACTGCTGCGCATCGCGATGCTGGCGCTGCTCGTCGCGACCTTGCTCGCGCTCGTCAGGCGCCTGCTTGCTGTGCATCGCGCGAACGCGGCTGCCGGGGCGAGCGCCGCGGCTGCCGCGGCGGCGAGCTGGATCCTGCTTGCGGTGCTGGCCTCGCCGATCGCCGTGCGCGCCGAGGAAGTCGCCGCTGCGGGCGCGCGTGGCGCATTGCCCGACCAGGCGCTGCTCGATCAGCTGCGCCAGCGCCTGACCGAAGCGCCGCGCTGCGCGCCGGACTGCGCGCGCGCCGCGCGCGCCGAGGTTGCGCTGAACGGCGACGCGCTGCAGCTTTCGCTCGATCTGCATGCGGGCGAACGCGTCGCCGTGCCGCTGCCGGTCGTCGACGGCGGCGCGACGCTCGACGAAGTGCGCGTCGACGGCGTCGTCGCGGAAACGGTCGTGCGTCATCAGGAGCAGGACTGGCTCGCACTGCCGCGCGGCGTTCATCGCGTCGCGCTGAGCTATCGCATCGTCGAATCCGACCACATCGCGCTGAAATTCGTGTTCGCGCCGGCTGAGGTACGCGTGAATCTCGCCGGCTGGCAGGCCAGCGGCGTCAGCGACAATCGCCTGCTCGGCGACACGGTGACGCTGTCGCGCGAACGCACGGCCGCATCGGCACCCGCACGCGGCGGCGCGCAGCAGTTTCCGCCCTACGTGCTCGTCGAACGCGCGCTCGCGTTCGACCTGGAATGGCGCGTGCTCACGACGGTGCGGCGCCTCGCGCCGGCCGACGGCGGCTTCTCGGTGCGCGTGCCGCTGCTCGCGGGCGAGCAGGTCATGAGTTCCGACACGAAGGTCGAAGGCGGCCAGGCGCTGGTGTCCTTCGGCGCCGACGAGAACGAAGTCAGCTGGGACAGCACGCTCGCGCGCGGCGAGGCCGTCGAACTCGTCGCGGCCGCGCTCGACCAGCGCGCCGAAGTCTGGAGCGTCGTGCTGAGTCCGACCTGGCATGCCGATTTTTCCGGCGTGCCCGAGGCGCGGCAGCATCCGCAGGGACAACAGTGGGTGCACGAATTCCATCCGCTGCCCGAGGAAAAGCTGCGCATCGCGCTGTCGCGGCCGGAAGCCGTCGCGGGCAAAAGTATCGCCATCGACGACGTGCAGATCACGACGGCTGCGAGCAAGCGCGCGCTCGACACGACGCTGGAAATCTCGCTGCGCAGCACGCAGGGCGGCGAGCACACGGTCACGCTGCCGGCGGGCGCCGAAGTGCTGTCGGTCGAACAGAACGGCGTTGCGATCAATCTGCGTCCGCGCGACAACAAATTGAGCCTGCCGGTGACGCCCGGCGCCAAGCGCTACAAGATCAGCGTACGGCAGGCGCAGGAGCTCGGCGTCAACGCGAAGACGCCGGCGTTCGATCTAGGACTGCCGTCGGCGAACCTGCAGTTGAACCTCAATCTGCCCACGGATCGCTGGGTGCTGTTCACTTACGGACCGTCGGTCGGGCCGGCCGTGCTGTATTGGGGCGAACTCATCGTCATGATCGTGCTCGCCTATGCGTTGAGCCGCACGCGCCGCACGCCGCTGAAACTCTGGCAGTGGCTGCTGCTGGGTTTCGGCTTCTCGACGGCATCGTGGTTCGCACTGATCGTCGTCGTGATCTGGCTGTTCGCGCTCGATGCGCGCGCGCGCTGGAACCCGGCGTCGACTGTCGCCTTCAACCTCGCGCAGGTCGCGCTCGCGCTGTTCACGCTGCCGGCGATGCTGTGCCTCGTCGGCGCGGTCTACGCCGGACTGCTCGGCGATCCGGACATGAGCGTCGTCGGCAACTGGTCGAGCGCGCGCAGCCTGCGCTGGTTCGCCGACCAGAGTGCCGCCGTGCTGCCGCAGGCCGGCGCGCTGACCCTGCCGATCTGGCTGCACAAGGTCGCGATGCTGGCCTGGGCGCTGTGGCTCGCTTCCGCGCTGGTCGGCTGGCTGCGCTGGGCGTTTGCTGCATGGTCGAGCGGCGGCTACTGGCGGCGCGACGTGCGCGTACGCGTGAAGCTGCCCGAACCGCCGCCGCCTCCGCCGCAGGCGAGCGCGTGAGCCTCGTGCGACCGCGCAAGCCGTGAGCCGCGTGCGCGATTGCCTCGCGGCCGCAGCACAACGGCTCCCGGGCGACGAGGCGCGGCTCGAAGCCGAGGTGCTGCTGCTGCACGTGCTCGGGAAGCCGCGGGCCTGGCTCTATGCGCATGCACTGGACGAGTTGACGCCGGACGAGCGCGACGGCTTCGACGCGCTCGTCCGGCGCCGTGCGGACGGCGAGCCGGTCGCCTACCTGACCGGCTCGCGCGAGTTCTGGTCGCTGCCGCTGCGCGTGACGCCGGCGACGCTGATTCCGCGCGCCGACACCGAGCGGCTCGTCGAACTTGCCCTCGAGCGGCTGCCCGAGGACCGCGCCGTCGACGTTGCCGATCTCGGCACCGGCAGCGGAGCGATCGCCCTCGCCGTCGCGTCGGAACGGCCGCTCGCGCGCGTCGTCGCGACCGACGCGAGCGAAGCCGCGCTCGCCGTCGCACGCGACAACGCCACGAGGAACGCTATTCCCAATGTGGAATTTGCGCGCGGGTGCTGGTTCGCCGCCGTGCCCGGGCGGCGCTTCGATCTGGTCGCGTCGAACCCGCCGTACATCGAAGCCGGCGACGCGCACCTCGAACAGGGCGACCTGCGCTTCGAGCCGCGTTCGGCGCTCGCTGCCGGCGAGGACGGACTCGACGACATCCGCCGGATCGTCGCCGCGGCGACTTCGCACCTGAACACTGGCGGCTGGCTGCTGCTCGAGCACGGCCACGAACAGGGCGACGCCGTGCGCGTTCTGTTGGTGCAGGCCGGGTTCGACGAGGCATTCGTCGATCGGTTGCGCGGTGCCATCGCC
>CAMLLF010000388.1 GCA_946480705.1 uncultured Lysobacteraceae bacterium
CGCTGTTCCTCGTCGACTCGATCCAGGCCGGCCTGCGTGCGCACGGCGTGCTGTCGATCATCGACTACCCGGGCTTCGAGAAGCTCGCGCCGCCGGACATGGAAACCTATTCGAAGGCGCTGAACGCGGGCCAGTATCCGCTGTCGGTGCTCGCCGTGACCGAACGTGCCGCCGCGCTCTACAAGAAGGGCATCTACGGCAACACGATGACGACGAATCCGCGCGCGATGGATGTCGCCGTCGCCGTGCTCGGCCTGCTGACGCCGGCGGTCCAGACCAACATCCGCGAACGCGGCCGCCAGTTCGTGCAGAAGCTCGAAGCGCTCAAGGCCGAACTGCCGGGCTACATCACGAAGGTCCAGGGCACCGGCCTGCTGTTCTCGTGCGAACTCAGCGCCGAGTTCAAGTGCTATGGCACGCACAGCACCGAAGAGTTCATGCGCGAGCAGGGCTTCGGCGTCATCCACGGCGGCACGAATTCGCTGCGCTTCACGCCGCACTTCAACATTACCGAAGCCGAAGTCGATCTCGTCGTCGACGGCGTCCGTCAGGCCCTGCTGCACGGCCCGCGCAAGAGCGCCGACGCCAAGGCCGCCTGACCGTTCCGAACAACGTCTGTCCGGCGCGGCCGCTCGCAACTCGGCCACAGGAAGTGGCCAGCCGGGCCGGGCAGACGTCCTTGCTGCGGGAAAGCGTGAAGAGGAGCGAGAAACGAGCGATAGCGAGTCAGGCTCGCCGCTCGGATCTCGCTCCTTTTGGCCTTTCGACCTGCGGCCTGCCGCGCTGAATGAACCCGAGTGGTCGAGCGAGGTGAGAACGGAGCCTGGGCAGGTTACGCTGCCACTTCTCGTTTCCCACTCCTCTTCGCTTTTCACTGCCCTATGTCACTGCGCAAGAAACTCGCCGAGTTCGGCTTCGAATCGAACGACGACTACGACTATGCGCTGCGCTGCCTGTTCGAGGCGGACCTGCCGCATCTGCGCTGCCTCGACATCGTCGGCACGTCGGGCCGGCGCAAGACCGCGCTGGCGAATGCGCTCGGACACGCGCTCGACTACCCGCACCTGATCTATCACGACTTCACGAGCGAGGAGCCGCCGCCGCCGCCGATCGTGCTCGCCGAAGACGCCGACGCATCGGGCGCGCTCGAAGCGCCGCTGACCGCGTTCGAACGCAGCATGAGCGAGGCCTGTGCCTACTCCGAAGGCGCGCGCACGCTGCTGATCCTCGATCAGCTGCAGGCGGCGGACTTCCACGACCACATCCGCCTCTACCACTTCGTGCAGACGCGCGAGTGGCCGTCGCCGCAGGGCACGGCGGTCGCGAATCCGCAGCATCTGCTGCTCGTGCTGATTTCCGAAGAGCCGCTCTATCACTCGCTCGCGAAAGTGAGCTTCCGCGTGCATGCCGACGCGAGCCGCGGCTTTCTCGACTATCGGCCCGAGGATTTCGGCCTCGACGCGAGTGCCGGCGAGTTCATGGCCGCGCTCGGCGCGATCTTCCAGAATCTCGGCACCGGGCCGACGCCCGGCGAATACACGCGCATCCTCGCCGACATCCACCAGCGCGTGCGCACCGACGATCAACTGCGTCAGTCGCTGTTCGGCTGGATCGAGAACCTCGACCGCGCGGCGCTGCACGCGCCGCCGCTGCAGCACCTCGTCGCCGCCGCGACGCAGGCGATCAACCGCTACCTCGGTATCGAGGAAATCGAGATCGGCAGCTAGCGTCCCGTTCCGCAAAATAACCGTCGAACAATTCCGCTGTCTTTCGCCGCGATACGTCGTTGCACCTCGTTGCCACAGCGCCGCTGCGGCGCCTCGATGCGCCTGGTCTCGCGACGAAATCCATCCGGAATTTTCCAACGCATTTGCGGAACACGACACTGGCGCTCGCGTCTGAAGCGGCGGACGCATGCCGGCGTTCTGGCGCTGCAAACACGGTCGTCCGGCGCGACGCGTCGCCCCGGCTCCGCCCGCCCCGCCTTTCCGTCGCCGAAGTCCGCAGAACGGCGATCGCCCGGCATGCGTATACACCTATACATTCGCCGGAATTCGTCCATCCGTGAACCACCAGCCGCGGCCGTCTCGGACGCCGGGCGGCAACAGTCTTTCAGCTGCTGCACGGGCATATTCGGCATAAATAAACACTGCGAATTCTCCAATCGTGCGCACGCAAGCGCACGGCGATTTCGTTTGACACGCTGACGAAGCGTGTCCGATCGTTTTTCGCAATTGACACATTTGTCACGCGAAAAAACGACCCGAAACCGCCAAAAGGAGATTGCCACCTCTCGATCGCACGGACGGCGAGATACCGCTCATCGGCCGCGAAGGTCGGCCGCCAGGCTCCCCCGCGCAAACCCCCTGCGTCACGCCTGCCCACCTTCGCGCGCCGACCCGGTCGTCTCGCGGCACTCGAAATCCGGCACACCGCCCGCGGACGCCCAGGGACGACCGCCGCGGCAGCGCCGGGCAGCTCAGCACCTTTGAATCCAGGAGATTTCTCATGCAACGCATCTGCTCCAGCCTGCGCCGCCGACTCGGTGCAGCCGCCTTCGCCGTCACGCTGCTGTTCGCCGGCAGCGCACAGGCCGGCAGCGAGGAACCGACGAACGTCATCGACGATTCCGTTTCGACGACCGGCCAGTACTACGCGATCCTCTGCAACACCTGCTCGACGGCGGATGACTTCATCAACAAGGCCGTCACGCAGTATCCGCGCGTGCGCCAGAGCGCGGCGTACGTCTACAACCTCGCTACCGGCCAGATCCGCACGATCGTGCTGGACTGGGATCCGGAAACGCTCGTGCAGATGGGCGGCTACGAGGACGTAACCGACGCGCGCCTCGTCACGTATGTCTCGCAGGCCGGCGACCTCTATCGTCGGAACGGCAACTCGCTGGCCTTCACCGGCGTGGTCCGCGCGGACGGGTCGGTCTATCTGAAGCTCCCCAACGGCACCAAGGTAGAGCTGCGCGTGGCTTCCTCGCGCACGGTGCCGGGGAATCTGGGACCGCGCTCGGTCGGCACGATCGCGACCGACCCGACGCCAGGCGCTGGAAGTCCCATCGATCTGCGCGGCTACACGTTCGGATCGTACTTCAGCAATCTCTATCCGAACTTCCCGGAATCGAGCTATGACCTCGCGTTCGGCGACCAGCCGGGCAGCATCGACGGCTTCGTCCATGACTACTTCTCGACGCTGGGCACGAGCCCCGGGCAGGTGTTCGATCCGGAATCGCTGCGCTTCGTATCCGGCGCGCACAAACTGACCGAGCAGGTCACCGGCAACGTCTCGCTGTTCGTGCCGATGAAGGACGGCGGTTATGCACGCGTGCGCTACGACACGGCGACCGGCGACGTCATGCTGCGGCAGATCGTCGATCCCAGCGGCGTCGTACTGCCGAACGGCTACGGCAATCCGCTGGCCTTCTACGGTGACCGCAGCTGGAACCTCGGCGGCAACGCGCAGTGGGCGGTTGGCGCGTTCGAGGAATGGGCGGCGCGCAACGGAATCGACGTGCTCGTTCTCAACAGCGGCTGGGGCACCGGCGGCCGCGTGACCTGCATGAGCCGCAGCATCAACGAAGTCACCTGCACGATTCATCCGAACTGACGCGACATCCGAAGCCCGGCATCGCTGCATCGCGCAGCGGTGCCGTTTTTTTTTCGAGAGGCGCACCGGCGCGCGCATCGCCGCCGACACGGCCGCGCTGCTACCATGCCGCACCGTCGTCTCCCGGATACCGTCGTGCCCGCACGCCTCGCTCCCGACCAGTCCCGCGGCTATCTCATTGCAATCGGCGTCTTCGCCGGACTCGATACCGAACAGCGTCTGACGCGCCGGTTGCTGTCGCTGTGTTCGCAGCGCGCGCAAGTCTGCTTTCTCGTCGCGGGCGATCTCGACACGCGCGCACTCGACGAAATAGAAACCGCGCTGCTCGCCCAGGGGGCCGGCGGCGTGCGCCGCGTGCACCTCGCCTCGCGTGCCGACGCCGAACGCTCCGAAACGCTGGGTGCGATCGAGAATTCCGACCTGATCGTGCTCGCGACGATCCACCCGCTGAAACTCACGACGCTGGTCGGCGGCACGAGCCTCGCGAAGCTGCTGCGGCGGCGCAACGCCGACGGCACGCCGATCGCAGGACTCGGCGCCGGCGCCGCAGTGCTCGCCGAACACATGCTCGCGTCGGGCGAATCGGGCGCGACGCCGCGCATGGGCGCAGTGACGCTCGCGCCCGGCATCGGCCTGACGAATCGCGTCGTCATCGATCAGGGCGGCGCGGCCAGCGATCGCATCGGCCGCCTGCTCGGCGCACTCGCGCTCAATCCGTTCGCGCTCGGCCTCGGCCTCGACGCCGACACCGCCGCATTCGTCGGCCCCGACAACGTGCTCGAAGTCGTCGGCCATGGCGGCGTGACGCTCGTCGATCCGAGCGACGTCGGTCCGACGAACATTACCGAAGCCGGACCGCAGGCGCCGATCTCGATCACGAACCTGCATCTGCACGTGCTCGTGCACGGCACGCGCTACGATCTCGACTTCCGCCGTCCGCTCTGACCGGTTCTCGCTTCCTGCCGCGCCCATGACGACCGCCGACTACACGATCCGTCCCATAGCGGAATCCGACAACGCGGCCGTGGCCGCGATCATTCGCGCGGTCATGCCCGAATTCGGCGCGAACGGCCCGGGCTTCGCGATCAACGACGCCGAGGTCGACACGATGGCGCAGGCCTACGCGATTCCGCGGGCGGCCTATTTCGTGATCGAGCGCGACGGCCGCGTGCAGGGCGGCGGCGGCGTCGCGCCGTTGATCGG